>JBBIVG010000181.1:0-7114 GCA_037439865.1 Nevskiaceae bacterium | reverse complement strand
CATGCCCGCATCATCATACGATGTGAACCAGTAGTCCGTCGTCAACTGGTTGCTCGGATACCCCGCTTCCGTCAGCGGCTTGCCGCGCCCGCCGTACCAGAGCAGGAAGGCGACGTAGATCGCGACGAGAAGCAGCCAGACCGTGAGCGCATATCCGGGCATCGGGGTACCTCGTCGTCAATTCGACCAGTAGATGTACTCGTCCGTCGGCGCGATGGGGATGCCGCCGGGGTGATCGATCGCAATCGGATGCTCGAGCAGCGACGGACAGATGGGCGGGGCCTGCTCCCGGTCGTGCCTCGCGAGCCGGGACCGGATGTCGGCCACCACCTCGGCGTGCGTCGCTGCGACGTCATTGCGCTCCGTGGGATCGGTCCCGAGATCGAACAGCCAGACCTTGTCCTGGGTCTTCGACACCTGCAGCTTCCAGTTTCCCACGATTGCCATCTCGTACGGGCCGCTACGGAAGAACAGTGTGTCGTGCGGCCTCTCGCTCGTGGCTCCCGTGAGGAAGGGCAGCAGGTTGGCGCCGTCGACGGCGCGGTCCTTCGGCAACTCCGCTCCGGCCGCGGCGGCGGCCGTCGGAACGATGTCGATGTGAGCGACCGGGTGGTCGAAGCGCGCGCCTCGCGGCAGGGCTGCGGGCCATTTCACGAGGTACGGCACGTGCACGCCGCCCTCGAAGAACGTCGCTTTCCAGCCGCGGTACGGCCGGTTGATGTCCGGCAGGCCGATGTAGTGCGCACCGCCGTTGTCGCTCGTGAACACGACCAGGGTATTGTCCTCGAGCCCGTTCGTCCTCAACGCGTCCAGAACCTTGCCGACGCCACGGTCGAGCGCGCGCACCATCGCGGCGTACACGCGCAACCGATGGTCGGGAATGTTCGCGAGCGCATCGTAGTCCGACTTGAGCGCCTGCAACGGCGTGTGCACGGCGTTGAACGACAGGTACATGAAGAAAGGCCGGTTGCGATTCGCCGCGATCGCCTTCGCTGCCTCGTCGGCGAGGTAGTCGGTGAGATAGCCGGACGGCGCAAAGCGCGGCCCGCCGTTGCGCTGCACGGCGAAGCGCAGGTTGGCCCAGAGGAACCTGTCGATCGGGTCGAAGTCCTGGTACGAGTTCACCGTGTCGGGGCTGTCCTTCGGCAGGAACAGCGCCGCGCCCGCGAGGAAGCCCAGCGTCTCGTCGAATCCGCGGTTCTGTGGCTGCGTCTGCGGCGTTTCGCCGAGGTGCCACTTGCCGAGGAAGAGCGTGTGATAGCCGCGCTGCTTGAGGATCTCTCCGAGCATGGTCTCCGAAGTCGGGACCGCCATCGCCTGCATCGGGGGCATCGAGGCCTCGCGGTCGGCGTGATAGAGGCTGGGCGGCTCGGGGGCGGACATCTTGTGGATGAGCTTCGAGAACGCGACCGGCGTGGGCGTGAACTCGAAGCCGAAGCGCGTCGCGTACCGGCCGGTGAGGATCGCGGCGCGCGAGGGCGCGCAGGTGGCGTTGCCTGCGTAGCCATTCGCCATGGTGACGCCGTCGCGTGCGATGGATGCGATGTCCGGCGTGGGTACCGCACCGTCCGCGACGCCGCCGCCATTCAGCGCGAGATCGTTGAATCCGAGATCGTCCGCGAGGATGACGATGATGTTGGGCGGTCGCTGGTCGGCGGGAACCGATGCCGTCTCGGGGCCGGGGTCCCAGGCCACGGGCTGGTTCTTTCCCACGGGGTCCCGGACATCCGCGATCAGCCCGGGCAGGTAGTACCAGTAGCGCTGCCACGCGAGCGCAGCCACGGCGACCACGGCTGCAGTGAGGGCCAGGGTGACTTTCGTTCTCGTCTTCACGATCGCGGCCCACCGGCGTCAGAGCCTCGCGGCGTGGCACGGATGAAGTCGACGATCGCCTGCGCGAGCTCCGGTCCCTTGTCCTCCTGCAGGAAATGTCCCGCGCCGCGGATCGTCGTGTGCGGCTGGCCCTTCGCGCCCGGCACGCGCGCCTGCCACATCCTGTCGCCGCCGCGCGTGATCGGATCGCGGCTGCTGAAGAGCGTGACGAAGGGTTTCTCCCAGCGCTCGAAGACCTGCCAGGCGCGCTCGTTCCTCTCGTGCTCGGGATCGTCGGGCGACGCGGGCACGAAGCTCGGGAACAGTCGTGCCGCGACCTTGTAGCGGGTGCTGGGGAAGGGAGCGTCGTACGCCGCGATTTCGGCGGGGCTCAGCTTCTCCGCGCATCCGGCATTGACGATGCGGCCGATCGGGAACACCGGGCTCCAGCGCGCGAATGCACGCCAGATCCTGAATGCCTTCGGCAGCGGTGTCGCGCCCGTCGGGAGCCCGCCGTTGCCGAGCGAGATCCGGTCGAAGCGCTCCGGCATCTCGGCCGCCAAGCGCAGGCCGATGAGGGAGCCCCAGTCCTGGCAGAACAGCGTGAGGTGCCTGAAGTCGTTGGCCTCGAGCCACGCCTTCATCCACTGCACGTGGTTGAAATAGGAATAGCCGCTGGCGTCGGCGAGCTTGTCCGAGCGGCCGAAGCCGACGAGATCGGGAGCAATCGCGCGCAGGCCTGCAGCGACGAATACCGGGATCATCTTGCGATACAGGAACGACCACGACGGCTCGCCGTGCATCAGCAGCACGGCGTCGGCCGACTTCGGGCCTTCGTCCACGTGCGCGATGCGCAGGCCGCCGACCTCGGTCCAGTGCGGCCGGTACGGAAAATCCGGAATGCCTGCGAATCGCTCCTCCGGCGTCCTCAGCACCTTCCCGATGCGCGGCAGATCCTGCCTGTTCGCGCTGTGAGCTCCCGCCTGCTTCGCTCGATCACCTGTCGTCATTGAATGTCCCCGGTTTTTGAATCGTTCAACTCACCCGTTCGGCCTCGGTGGCCGCGATCAGGTCGCGCTCGATCTGCCAGAGGCGGTCCTGGCCCCACCGTGCCGGATGGGCATCGACGCGGAAGGACGGCACGCCCCAGAGCCCGAGCGCGAGCATTTCCTCCCGGTTTGCCTGCGCCACCGCGCGCCACGAGGAATCCTCGAGCGCCGCCTTGACGAACGCTGCGTCGAGGCCCGCTCGCGTGGCGATGGTGCCGAGTCCGCCGTCACTGCCGGCATCGAGGCCGTCGGCCCACACGCCCCGCATGAACGACTCGAGGAATTCGGGGCCTCGTCCCGCAGCGACGGCGCGGTGCAGTACCGCGAGCCCGCGCTCCGTCGGCTGTCCCACCGGATCCACGATCCTGCCGAAGGGCAGGCCCAGTGTTTCTGCTTCGCGCTTGGCATCGCGCAGGATGTAGAGCCGCTTGTCGCGTGGTACCGGCAGCCCGCGCATCACCATCGGCAGCACGAAGCGGAGGCGCAGTTCCGCACCATAACGATCCGCGAGCCTCAATACCCGCGCTACCGCGAGATACGTGTACGGGCTGCGGAGCGAGCAGAAGAAGTGCAATTCGGGACGATGCCCGTTCGTCGGGCGATGCCGGCACTCGACGCGCGGCACGGGTACTACGGGCCGTTCGTCGCGGGATCGCGCGAGTCCCGCTTCGCGGAGACGTTGCTCGAGCAGCCACAGGCGATCGACACCCCAGTACCACTCGCTCTCGAAGAAAAGCGTGGCACCGAGGTAGTGCCCGAGTTTCGCGCGCAGTGCCGCGCCGGCGTCGAGCGTGGCGGCAAGCTCTGCCTCGCTGGCTGCAGGGAGTGCCGTGAGCGCGGCCGTGTCGCCGCCCCATAAGGCGCGACTCGCCGCCGTCGCGGCCAGGACGGCCGAATCGAAGTTCGAGTTCGCGCGAAACGCCGCCGCAAGAGCGCGGTTGGCCGCGTGAGTGAGCGCAGCGTCCGGCTGGCGTCCGGTGTCGGAAAATTCGAGGCCGATGGCCGCGGCGAGACTTCCGGCATCGCGACGCGACCACGCCTCGAGCCGCGCCCGGTCTGGCGCGGCCGCATCAGTCGGCGGGGGCACCAGGTGCGGTTGCAGCCGGACGTCGTAGCTTTGCGCAAATGCGGGCAATGCCTGCAGTAGGAGATGGCTGTACGGATCGTCGGACTGGTGAAAGTAGTGCACGATCGCCGGGCCGCCACCGAGCCGCCGCCGCAATTCGGCGAGATTCCTGCGGGCATCACGCGTGCGCGGGCTCGTGAGGAGACTCGCGATCGTGCGGGCGACGACGGCTCTCACGGCGTCAGTCCAGGTTCGAAAGTTCGATCTGCTTCGAACCCGCCGGCATGCTGACGAAATCGCCATCCTGGCCGACGCGGATCCTGCCGGAGTAGATGCTGCGGGCGTCGCCGAGGAAGGCGGCCTCGGAGCCGGGCACCGGCAGCGCCGGCACGACGTGGTTGATCAGCAGGAACCCGACGCCTGCGTCGCGGGCGATCTCGGCGGCCTGCTCGGGCGTTGTGTGATAGCTGGGGATGTCGCGGAACACCTTCGCGAGGTTCTTGCGGCCCGCCTTCTCGGCGCTCCGGGCGAGGATGCCGACGAGCTTCGCCGACAGGCCTTCGTGCACCAGCAGGTCCACGCCGTTCGCTTCGCGCTGCACGGCGGCGCACTTGCTCGTGTCGCCGCTCAGGACCACCGTGCGGTCCTTGTAGCGGATGCGGTAGCCGACCGCCGGGTGCACAGGATCGTGATTGACGCTGAAGGCGATGACCTGCAGGCCCGGCTGGTCGATCAGCACGACCCGACCGTCCGGCTCCTGGACATCGAAGGCGCGCGGCTCGCCTCCGAATCCGCTCGGTGGGACGACTTTCACGCCGTGGTGCGCGATGCGATAGGCCTTGTCGAGTTCGTAGGCTTGCATGAAGCCGGCGACGACCTGGTCCACGCCCGTCGGCCCGTAGATCGGGAGCGGCAGGCTGTGCGAGCCGCCGGCCCAGTGCTGCAGCATCACCTCGCCGAGGCCGTCGATGTGGTCCGAATGGAAGTGCGTGAGGAACAGGGCTTCGACGTCGCCCGCATTGAAGCCCATGCGCGCGAGGTTGCGGGCTGCGCCGGATCCGGCATCGAAGAGAAAGACCCGGGAGCCGGCGACGACGACCGTGCAGGGCCCGCCGCGACGGTTGTCCGGCAGGGGCGAGCCCGCCCCGCACAGGCCGACGTGCAGGCCATCGGGGAGACCGGCCACCGGATTCACGGTCAGCCTCCGCTCGGCCAGGTCGCGCAGCACGCGCTCGCTCAGGTTCGCGCGGTCGACGTAGCCCGCGACTGCCAGCGCTACGGCGGCGACCAGCACCATCAGGGCGATGCGGCGTGCAGTCATTTGTCTCACTCCCCCTCGAGGTCCAGAACCCAGCCTACGCCGGGTCGATCATGCGGTGAAATGATGGAATTTCATGCGCGGCCATCGATCGGGCTCATGACTGCCCGGGACGCTGCGCCGGTGACTCCCAGCCGCTGCGGCGGGCGAGATCCTGGATCTGCTCGCGCAGCCAGCGATGGGCCCGGTCCTCGTCGCGGGAGGCGTGCCAGTACATGAATACCTGGATCGGCGACATCGGTATCGGCAGGTCGAACACGCGGATCGGCAGCACTGCCGACAGCTGCCCCGCGTAGGCGCGCGGCATCGTCAGGACCATGTCGGTGGTGGCGACCACCTTGCAGGCCGAGAAGTAATGCAGGCAGCGGAGCGCGACCCGGCGGCGGAGGCTGGTTTCCGCGAGTACGCTGTCGACCGGATCGCGACCCTCGAGGTGCGACACGACCACGTGCCGGGCCGACACGTAGTCGTCCGGGGTGAGGCGCCGCTTGTCGCGTGGAAAACGCTTCTTTCCGACCACCACGGCCACGGCTTCGTCCGCGAGGTGCAGGCGGCTCACCTGCGGGCCCACGCCGATGCGCCGGTCGATCGCGAGGTCGAGGCTGCCCGCCGCGAATTCACGCTCGAAATTCTCGCGCGCCACCGGCCGGCAGGTGAGGCGCACCCTCGGCGCGTGGCGGGCGAGGTGCTGCATGAGTTTCGGCAGTGCCGTGGACTCGAGCACGTCGCGCAGCGCGATGCGGTATTCGATGTCGAGCTTGTCCGGGCTGAACGCGGGTGCCGGCGCAGCCGAGCCGAAGAGCCCCAGCAGGTGCGCGTGGACGTCGCCGATCACCGCGCGTGTCCGTTCCGTGGCGATCATCCGGTTGCCCTGCCGGACGAAAAGCGGGTCGTCGAAGACCTCCCGCAGGCGGCCGAGCGAGTGGCTGATCGCCGGCTGCGTGAGGTGCAGCGCGCGTGCGGCACCCGAGATGCCCCCGTGGGTGTGGATGGCGTCGAGCACGCGGAACAGGTTGAGGTCGAGTCGCGGGTCGAAGGCGTAGGTCGCCATCGACCGGGCCGAGGGGTGGGGTCCCTTGCGCTTCATGAGCCGCGATTCTCCATCGATACCATTGATGACCGGCCATCAATGCCTATCATTGGCATCGAGGGCTGACGGATTCTAGGATGCGGGCGGAGCCGCTGTCGCGCGGCACGATCCGGTTCGACCTTTCATCAACGACGACGAGGACTGCCATGGCTTATTCGATCCAGACTTCGCTGGGTGACCTCCTGGACAACGAGCAGACGAAGGCCATCCTGGAAAAGCACATGCCCGGGATTTCGGGCCACCCGCAGATCGCCATGGGGCGCGGGTTCCCGCTCGCAGTAGTGGCGAACTTCTCCGGTGGCCTGATCACCGAGGACATGCTGAAGGCGGTCGACGCCGAGCTCGCGACCCTGGGCTGAGCTAGGCACCGGCAACGCGCCGCCCCGGCCTACGGGGCGGCGTCGCCACCCGCCTCGAGGTGGTGCGGCGTGCCGAAGATCCTGAGCCGCAGCCGGCTCGCGCGGCTCAGGGCGCGGGGAGTGCAGTGCGGCAAACGATCGCCCTCGGGGTAGTGAGTCTCGAGGACCCCGTCTCGTTCGAGCCACTCGAGGCATCCCGTTCGCTCGAGTAACTGCCGTACGCCGACTGCCGCCTGCAGCCGCGCGAGCTCGCGCTGGAGCACGACGCGGCGCCACGCCTGGAAGGGCACGGCCGCGAGTCCCGGGTACTCCTTGCCGTCCAATGTCGCCGTGAATTGGTGCCTGCCGTCGGCCACCGCGCGCGCATTGGCGTAAAGCGTCGGCAGGTAGCGTCGCGCAGCCCGGGCGAGCAATGGCTCG
>JBBIVG010000180.1:309-7170 GCA_037439865.1 Nevskiaceae bacterium | reverse complement strand
TGGTCGAGAGCTACATCCGCGAGGGGCAGCCCGTCGGCTCGCGCACCCTGTCGCGCGACTCGGGTCTCAACCTGAGCGCCGCGACGGTGCGCAACGTCATGGCGGACCTCGAGGAGTACGGATTCGTCACTTCGCCGCACACCTCCGCGGGGCGCGTTCCGACGGACAAGGGCTACCGTTTCTTCGTGGATACGCTGCTCAGGCAGCGCCACGCCGGCGCCGCGGACGAGGTGATCGGCGAGCTGCGCCGCCGGCTCGACGAGGACCATGCCCGCGATCCGAAGTCCCTCGTCTCGGTCGCGTCCCAGGTGCTGTCCTCGATCACGCACCTCGCGGGCGTGGTGACGGTGCCGCGGCAGCCCCACCAGTCGCTGAGCCAGATCGAGTTCCTGCCGCTGTCCGACAACCGCGTGCTCGCGGTGATGGTCGTCAACGGCCGGGACGTCCAGAACCGCATCGTGCAGCTCGAGCGCTACTACTCGGCGGACGAGTTGCGTCGCGCGGCGAATTTCCTAAACCAGCAGTTCGGCGGCAAGGAGCTGCGCCGGATCCGCGAGGACCTGGTGGGGGAGATCGCCCAGGCCGGCGAGCAGCTCAACCAGCTGATGCGCGACGCCATCCTCGTCGCCCGGCAGATGGTGAGCACCGGCCTGCCCGAGGAGCCGGAGTACGTGATCGCCGGCGAGACGAACCTGATGGAGTTCGCCGAGCTCTCGAACGTCGAGAAGCTGCGGCGGCTGTTCGAGGCCTTCACGGCCAAGCGCGATATCCTGCACCTGCTGGACCAGAGCCTGCACGCGGAAGGGGTCCAGATCTTCATCGGCCAGGAGTCCGGCTACCAGATCCTCGATGATTGCAGCCTCGTGACCGCCCCCTACATGCTCGACAACGAGACGGTGGGGGTGCTCGGCGTGATCGGGCCGACCCGCATGGCCTACGAGCGGGTCATCCCCATCGTGGACGTCACGGCACGGCTGCTCGGGTCGGCCTTGAATTCACGGCGCTAGGCCCGATATCGCCCCAAAGATCATGTCGCCCACTCCGGCCCGCGCCGGGGGCAGGGCGGCGCACGTGACCCGCAGGCAGGTGACATGACCACCCAACCCGAACAGGAAGTCCCCGTCGAAGCCGCCGGCGATCTCGCGTCCGAGGTCGAGCGGCTCCGCAATGAATTGACCGAAGCGCTGGCCAAGTCCCGTGAGAACTATGAGAGCTACCTCCGGGCGGTCGCCGAGAACGAGAACGTTCGCAAGCGGGCGCAGCGCGACGTGGAGTCGGCCCATCGCTTCGCGATCGAGCGATTCGCCGGCGAGCTGCTCGAGGTCCGGGACAGCCTCGAGCTGGGCATCGCCGCCGGAGCGGTCGCCGACTCGGCGCGGCTGCTCGAGGGGATGGAGGCGACCCTGCGGCTCCTGAACAAGGCGTTCGAAAAGTCGGGGATCACCGTCCTCGACCCCCAGGGCGAGCCCTTCAACCCCGAATTCCACGAAGCGATGGTCCTGCAGCCGACTGCGGACCAGTCGCCCGGTACCGTCCTCGCGGTCGTGCAGAAAGGCTATGTGCTCAACGGCCGCCTGCTGCGACCCGCCCGCGTCGTCATCGCCCGGGCCCCGGATGCCGGGGCACCCGCTGCCGACGCTGCTTCCTGACTTGAATCAATGGCCTGCGGCCCCACCTTGGCCGGCATCGACACCCTGAACTGACGGAGTCCTTTCCATGGCAAGAGTCATCGGCATCGACCTGGGCACGACGAACTCGTGCGTCGCCATCATGGACGGCGGCAAGCCCCGCGTCATCGAGAACAGCGAGGGCGATCGCACCACGCCGTCGATCGTCGCCTTCACCAAGGACGACGAGGTGCTGGTCGGGCAGTCCGCCAAGCGCCAGGCCGTCACGAATCCCCAGAACACGCTGT
Organism: Nevskiaceae bacterium; assembly: GCA_037439865.1. Taxonomy (GTDB): domain Bacteria; phylum Pseudomonadota; class Gammaproteobacteria; order Steroidobacterales; family Steroidobacteraceae; genus RPQJ01. The sequence goes on along the minus strand of JBBIVG010000180.1, from coordinate 5,255 downwards.
ACGCCATCAAGCGCCTGATCGGCCGCCGCTACGACGATGCGGTCGTGCAGAAGGACGTCGGCATGGTGCCGTACCACATCGTCAAGGCCGACAACGGCGACGCCTGGGTCGAGGTGCACGGCAAGAAGATGGCGCCGCCGGAGATCTCGGCGCGCGTGCTCATGAAGATGAAGAAGACGGCCGAGGACTTCCTCGGCGAGAAGGTGACCGAAGCCGTCATCACCGTGCCCGCGTATTTCAACGACTCGCAGCGCCAGGCGACCAAGGACGCCGGCAAGATCGCCGGCCTCGAGGTCAAGCGCATCATCAACGAGCCCACCGCCGCGGCGCTGGCCTACGGCCTCGACAAGTCGGGCGGCGACCGCAAGGTGGCCGTGTACGACCTCGGCGGCGGCACTTTCGACATCTCCATCATCGAGTTCGCGGACGTCGACGGCGAGCGCCAGTTCGAGGTGCTCGCGACCAACGGCGACACGTTCCTCGGCGGCGAGGACTTCGACAAGCGCGTCATCGACTACCTCGCGGCCGAGTTCCAGAAGGAGTCGGGCGTCGACGTGCGCCGCGATCCGCTCGCCATGCAGCGCCTGAAGGACGCGGCGGAAAAGGCCAAGATCGAGCTGTCCTCGAGCCAGCAGACCGAGGTCAACCTGCCGTACATCACGGCGGACGCCTCCGGCCCGAAGCACCTCGCGATGAAGCTCACGCGCGCCAAGCTCGAGTCGCTGGTCGAGGACCTCGTGCAGAAGACGATCGAGCCGTGCCGCATCGCCCTCAAGGACGCGGGGCTCTCGATCAATGAAGTGGCCGAGGTGATCCTCGTCGGCGGCCAGACCCGCATGCCCCTCGTGCAGAAGTGCGTCAAGGACTTCTTCGGCAAGGAGCCGCGCAAGGACGTCAACCCGGACGAGGCGGTGGCGGTCGGCGCGGCCGTGCAGGCCGGCGTGCTCACTGGCGAGGTGAAGGACGTCCTGCTGCTCGACGTCACCCCGCTGTCGCTCGGCATCGAGACGCTCGGCGGCGTGATGACCAAGCTCATCGAGAAGAACACCACGATCCCGACCAAGGCAACGCAGGTGTTCTCGACGGCCGACGACAACCAGACGGCCGTGACGATCCACGTCCTGCAGGGCGAGCGCGACCGTGCGAGCGACAACAAGTCGCTCGGCCGCTTCGACCTGTCGGACATCCCGCCGGCGCCGCGCGGCATGCCGCAAGTCGAGGTTACCTTCGACATCGACGCGAACGGCATCCTCAACGTGTCCGCGAAGGACAAGGCCACGGGCAAGGAGCAGAAGATCGTCATCAAGGCCTCGAGCGGGCTGAACGAGGAAGAGATCAAGCGGATGGTCCGCGACGCCGAGGCGCACGCCGAGGAGGATCGCAAGTTCCGCGAGCTCGCCGAGACCCGCAACCGGGCCGATGCGCTGCTGCACGCGACCGAGAAGTCGCTCAAGGACCTCGGCGACAAGGTTTCCGCGGCCGATCGCGCCAAGGTCGAGTCGGCGCTGTCCGACCTGAAGGGCGTGATCAAGGGCGACGACAAGGACGTGATCGAGACCAAGGCCCGCGCGCTCGCCGAAGCCTCGGCCACGATCGCCCAGCAGGCCTATGCCAGCAGCCAGGGCGGCGCAGCCCCGGGCGGCGGTGCGTCGGCGGGCGGTCCGGCCGGCGGCAAGGACGAGGTGCTCGACGCCGAATTCGAGGAAGTGAAGGACAAGGACTCGAAGCCCAACTGACCCGACCCGGGGAGCGATCCTTGGTAAAGTGACCCAATCCGCCGCGGGGGATCCGTCCCCCGCGGCGTTTCCACGTTCAAGACCCGCCCGGACTCCGAATGTCGAAGCGCGATTACTACCAGGTCCTCGACGTCCCGCGCACCGCGAGCGAGGCGGACATCAAGAAGGCCTACCGCCGCCTGGCGATGAAGTTCCACCCGGACCGCAATCCGGACGATCACGAGGCGACGGAGAAGTTCAAGGAGGTCAAGGAGGCGTACGAGGTCCTGTCGGATGCGCAGAAGCGCGCGGCCTACGACCAGTTCGGCCACGCGGGAGTGGAAGGCATGCGCGGCCCGGGTGGCGGCGGCCCTGGCTTCGACCCGCGCGACGCCTTCGGCGACATCTTCGGCGACGTGTTCGGCGACATCTTCGGTGTCGGCCGGCGCGGCCGGTCGCAGGTCTATCGAGGCGCCGACCTGCGTTACGAGCGCGAGCTGCCGCTCGAGCAGGCGGTGTTCGGCGACACCGTCCACATCGATTTCGCGACCCTGGCCGAGTGCGCCGAATGCAGCGGCAGCGGGTCGGCGAAGGGCGCGAAGCCCGCGACCTGCGAAACGTGCCGCGGCGCGGGCCAGGTACGGATGCAGCAGGGTTTCTTTACGGTCCAGCAGACCTGCCCGCGCTGCAACGGACGGGGCCAGGTGATTACCGACCCTTGCGGCTCGTGCCGCGGACAGGGCCGCGTCCGCAAGCAGAAGAAGTTGTCGGTCAAGGTGCCCGCCGGCGTGGACACGGGCGACCGGATCCGGCTGTCCGGCGAGGGCGAGGCCGGTCGCAACGGCGGCCCCCCGGGCGACCTCTACGTCGAAGTTCGCGTCCTCGATCACCCGATCTTCGAGCGCGACGGCGCGCACCTTTCTTGCGAGGTGCCGGTGAGCATCGCCACGGCGGCGCTCGGAGGCAGCATCGAGGTCCCCACGCTCGGCGGCAACGCCACGATCAAGGTGCCGCCGGAGACGCAGTCGGGCCGCGTGTTCCGGCTGCGCGAGAAGGGCATCAAGCCGGTGCGCGGCGGTGCCACGGGCGACCTGTTCTGCCGTGTCGTCGTCGAGACGCCGGTGAACCTGAACCGCGAGCAGAAGGACCTGCTGCGTAAGTTCGAGGAGTCGCTGCAGAAGGACGCCAAGCGGCATCATCCGCGGGAAGAGTCGTGGCTGGACGGCGTCAAGCGGTTCTTCAGCAGCCTTGGAGAGTGATGCCCCATGTTGAACGTCGCGATGCTGGGCGCCTCCGGGCGCATGGGCCGGACGATCGTCCCGCTGCTGGCGGAAGCCGGTGAACTGAGGTTGAGCGGCGCCCTGGCCGCGCCCGGCGACGCGGCGGTCGGCCAGGACGCCGGTGTCCTGGCCGGGGTCGCGCCGCTCGCGATCGCGATCACCGACGACGCCAGGGCGGCGCTTGCAGGCGCCGACGTGGCGATCGATTTCACGCTACCCGCGGCGTCGATCGCTCACGGGCGGGTTTGCGCACAGCAGGGCAGCGCAATCGTGATCGGCACGACCGGGCACGACGCAGGCCAACGGGCCGATCTCGAGGCGATCGCGCGGACCATCCCCGTCGTCATCGCCCCGAACATGAGCCTCGGCGTCAACCTCCTGTTCAAGCTGGCCGAGCTTGCGTCGCGGGCGCTCGACGAGCAGTACGACATCGAGATCTTCGAGGCTCACCACCGCAACAAGCTCGACGCGCCAAGCGGCACGGCGCTCGGGCTCGGGCGCGCGGCGGCCGGCGGACGAGGTACGACCCTCGAGGCCGTCGCCGAGTACGTGCGCCACGGCCAGACGGGCGTGCGGGAGCGAGGCAAGATCGGTTTCAGCGTCGTCCGAGGCGGCGACATCGTCGGGGAGCACCGGCTGATCTTCGCGGGCCCGGGCGAGCAGGTGGAGCTGGCGCACCGCGCCCAGGACCGGTCGGGGTTCGCCCGGGGCGCCCTGGTGGCCGCGAAGTGGGTCGCCGGGCGCCCGCCGGGACTCTATTCGATGCTGGACGTGCTGGGGCTCTGAGCCGCCGATTCCGGACCCCGGAGACCCGCCCGTCCGGGCACCCGGCCGAGCGCGTCAAATCGCGTGGCGCGACCCGACCCGCTCGCGTAAACTTTCCGACTTAGCCCGTGGAGCCAATCAGGAACGGGGTGAGCCAGAGCTCATCTCCGACGGTTGGCGCACGCGCGAAAAGGGCCTGCGTGCTGGACGCGGGCCGCTTTCACCGGAGGGATAGGTCGTGACGACACCCGCTGTTCTGGCTCTCGAGGACGGCACCGTGTTCCGCGGCATCTCCATTGGTGCCTCCGGTACCGCGACCGGGGAAGTGGTGTTCAACACCGCCATGACCGGGTACCAGGAGATACTCACCGACCCGTCGTATTCCCGCCAGATCGTCACGCTGACCTATCCCCACATCGGCAACACCGGCACGAACCCGGACGACCTCGAGTCGAACTCGATTCACGCGGCGGGGCTGGTGATCCGCAACCTGCCGCTGCTCCATTCGAACTGGCGGGCGACCGAGTCGTTGCCGGAATTCCTGAACCGCGGCGGCGTCGTCGCCATCGCCGAGATCGATACCCGCAAGCTGACGCGCATCCTGCGCGAGAAAGGCGCCCAGGCGGGTTGCATCGCGAGCGGTGACGCGGCCGCGCGTCCGGACCTCGCGATCGAGGCGGCACGCCGGTTCCCGGGCCTCAAGGGCATGGATCTCGCGAAAGTGGTATCGACGAAGCGGAGCTTCCAGTGGAACGAGGGCACGAACTGGGCGCTCGAGCAGGGGCCGCGCCGGCGACCGGGCCAGCGCATGCACGTCGTGGCCTACGACTTCGGCATCAAGCGGAACATCCTGCGCCTGCTGGCGGACCACGGCTGTCGCATGACGGTCGTCCCGGCGCAGACGTCCGCAGCCGACGCATTGGCGCTGGGCCCGGACGGCGTGTTCCTGTCGAACGGTCCCGGTGACCCGGAGCCGTGCGCGTACGCCATCGACGCGATCAAGGCCTTCGTCGATGCGGGCGTGCCGTTGTTCGGCATCTGCCTCGGGCACCAGCTGCTCGGCCTCGCGACCGGGGCGCGCACGGTGAAGATGAAGTTCGGACACCACGGGGCGAACCACCCGGTGATCGAACTCGACTCGGGGCGGGTGTTCATTTCCAGCCAGAACCACGGTTTCGCCGTGGAC
>JBBIVG010000180.1:0-296 GCA_037439865.1 Nevskiaceae bacterium | reverse complement strand
GAGGCGACGCTGCCGGCCAACGTGCGCGCGACGCATCGCTCGCTGTTCGACGGCTCGCTGCAGGGAATCGCGCTCACGGACCGCCCGGCTTTCAGCTTCCAGGGTCACCCCGAGGCGAGCCCCGGACCGCGCGACCTGGCGCCGCTGTTCTCCAGGTTCGTCGAATCCATGCTGCGGCGGGGCGCGATGCCCCAGCGCAAGCTGGTCTGACCGGGGGTCGAGACGCATGCCCAAGCGCACCGACATCAAGAGCATCCTGATCATCCGGGCCGGCCCGATCGTCATCGGCCAGGCCT
>JBBIVG010000179.1:0-7219 GCA_037439865.1 Nevskiaceae bacterium | reverse complement strand
CAGGCACCGATTTTCCACCTGCAGCCGGAAAATCGGTGCCTGGCACCTATTTTTTCAGCTGGGCTTGTACGCCGCCTTGAGGGCCTTCAGGTCGTCCAGCACGACCTTCGAGTGGCCGTCCGGGTTCACCGACTCGTAATGCTTCGCGATGCGGCCCTGCGGGTCGATGATGAACGTGTCGCGACGGGCCATTTCCATGACGCCCATGTACGTCTTGAGGACGCCGTATTCCTTCGTCACCTGCTTGGTCGGGTCCGCCAGCAGCGTGAAGGGCAAGCTGTGTTTCTCGGCGAACGCCTTGTGGTCGGTGATGTCGTCCACGCTGATGCCGAGCACGACCGCGCCTTCCTTGTCGAACGCGAAGATGTTGTCGCGGAACGCGCAGGCCTCAGTGGTGCAGCCCGGCGTGTCGTCCTTCGGGTAGAAGTACAGCACGATCCACTTGCCCTTGTAGTCGGACAGGCTGTGCCACTTGCCGCCCTGGTCCTGCAGCTTGAAGCCCGGGGCGGGGCTGCCGACCGTGGGCGTCGCCGCAACTGCCAGGCCCGCGAAGGCGAGGAGGGAGGCGAAGAGGAAGACGAGACGCGACGCGAGGACGTTCGACATGGTTGTCTCCAGTGGGCGGGGTGCCTCCGGTCCGGCATGCCATACTAATCCCGGCCTCGAAACCTGTCAGCGAGGACCGCGGGTTGGCAGAGCCGGATTCCGGTACCAACTACCTCTTCTTCGAAAGCCGCGAGGCTTTGGTTCTCGCCGGCGGCGGTGCCCGTGCGGCCTACCAGGTCGGCGTGCTCAAGGCAATGGCCGACTGGCTACCGGCCGATGCTCCGTGTCCGTTCGAAGTGCTCGTGGGGACGTCGGCAGGCGCAATCAACGCCGCGGCGATCGTCGCGCGGGCCGAGGGATTCCGGACGGCCGTCGCGGCCCTCGAGCGCGTCTGGGCGGAATTCAGCGTCGAGCACGTCGTGCGATCCGATCCCGTCACCATGGTGCGCGCAGGCCTGCACTGGGTGCTGTCGCTCGCGTCCGGCGGCTGGCTGCTGCCACCGCCTCGCTCGCTGCTCGACACGACCCCGCTGCGCGACCTGCTGGCGCGCGTGATCCCGCTGGATCGCATCGCGCCGAACGTAGCCGCGGGCCGCGTCCAGGCGCTCGCGGTCGCGGCGACGAGCTATTCGACCGGACGCGCGGTCGCGTTCTTCGACGCCGTGCCCGCCGTGACCGAATGGTCGCGGGTGCGGCGACGAGGCGTGCGCCGGACGATCGACGCCGAGGTCCTGATGGCGACGTCCGCCATCCCTTTCATTTTCCCCGCGGCGCGGGTGGACGGCGATTACTACGGCGACGGCGCGATGCGCCAGCTCGCGCCGCTCAGCCCGGCGGTGCATCTCGGCGCGAACCGGCTGCTCGTCGTCGGCACCCGCGCGGATTCGCCGGCAACTCCCGCCGACGCGGTCGCCGGCACGCCGCCGAGCCCGGGGCACCTGCTCGGCTTCGTGCTCGACTCGCTGTTCACGGACGGGCTGTCCATCGATCTCGAGCGCCTGCGCCAGATCAACGAGATCGTGCTGGAGGAGGGTACCGCGGCTCATCCGGGCCGGCGCCCGATCGAGACGCTCGTGATCCAGCCGAGCGACGACCCGACTGCCATTGCGCGTCGCCACCTGCGCGCGATGCCGCGCAGCCTGCGCACGCTCCTGCGCACGATCGGCGCGCTCGAGGCGCGCGGCGGGCTGCTCGCGAGCTACCTGCTCTTCGAGTCGGAGTACACGACGGAACTCATGCGCCTCGGCGAAGCGGACGCCATTGCGCGTCGCGGGGAAATCGAGTCGTACCTGCGCTAACAGCCGGGAATGCTACTCGTGCCGGCGGCTGGCGAGGTCGCGGTGACGGATCAGTGCCTGTCCGAAGCTGCCGTTGAAGTGTGTCGCGAGCTTCTCGGCGAGATAGACGGAGCGGTGCTGACCGCCGGTGCAGCCCACCGCGATCGTCAGGTAGCTGCGGTTCGAGCGGACCAGCGATGGCAGCCATCGCTCGAGGAAACCGACGAGGTCGGCGAGGAAAGCCGCCACCTCGCCGTGCTCGTCGAGGAACTTCACTACCGGGGCGTCGCGCCCCGTGTAGTCGCGCAGCGACGGGTCCCAGTACGGGTTCGGCAGCGCGCGGGCGTCGAACACGAAGTCCGCGTCGTCCGGCACGCCGTGTCGATAGGCGAACGACTCGAAGAGCAGCGAGGGTCCGGCGCCTGGCCGGTCCACTACTCGCGCACGCACCATCTCCCGCAGCTCGTGCACCGAGAGCCGCGACGTGTCGATCGTCAGGTCCGCGGCGCCCGCGACCGGCTCGAGCAGCCGCTGCTCCTGCTCGAGGGCCTCCTGCAGCCCGATGCCCTCCCGGCTCAGCGGGTGGCGGCGCCGCGTCTCGCTGAAGCGTTTCAGCAGCACCTCGTTCTCGGCCCGCAGGAACACCACCTCGCAGCCGATGCCGCTGCGCCGCAGCTCCGCCACGAGGCGCGGCACGTCCGCGAGGTCCTCGGGGCGGTTGCGGGCGTCGACGCCGACCGCGGTCAGCCGGTAGGCCGGCTCGCTGGTCCGGACGGTGTAGGCGATGAATCCCGGCAGCAGCCCCGCGGGGATGTTGTCCACGCAGTAGTAATCGAGATCCTCCAGCATGTTGAGCGCGACGCTCTTGCCGGATCCCGAGAGGCCGCTGACGATGATCAGCCGCATCGGTCACTGCGCGGGCACGAGCCCGTGCTTCTGCGCCTCGAAGGCGTGGTGGTCGCGCACCCGCTCCTTGTGCTTGCGGACGCGACGGTCGAGCTTGTCCGCGAGCGCGTCGATGGCGGCGTACATGTCGCCGTCCGTCGATTCGGCATACAGGGTCGTGCCGCGGACGAAGATCGTGGTCTCCGCCTTGTGGCGCAGCTTGTTGTCCACCGAGAGGATGCAGTGGACCTGGATCATCCGGTCGAAGCGTCGCATCACGCGGGTCAACTTCTTCTCCACGTAGTCGCGCAGGGCCGGGGTGACGTCGACGTGATGACCGCTCACAGACACTCGCATGTTCTTCTCCTCCTCGCTGTCGGCTTCTTCTGTTTCGACTCCTCGCGCCGCGACGGGTTCCGCTACGCCTGGGCCCGCGCGCTGGCCTGGCGACGCTCGCTCGAGGAAGCGAGCCCGAGCGCCTCGCGGTACTTGGCCACGGTGCGCCGGGCGACCTTGACGCCCTCTCGCGACAGCACGTCGGCGAGCTGCGCGTCGCTCAGCGGCTTTTCAGGTTGTTCGTCGGCGATGAGCTTGCGGATGCGCGCGCGGATCGCGATCGAGGAGACGTCCTCGCCCCCGGCGCCCGCCACGTGGCTCGAGAAGAAATAGCGGAACTCGAAGATGCCGCGCGGCGTGTGCATGTACTTGCCGGTCGTCACCCGGGAAATCGTGGATTCGTGCATCGAGACCGCCTCCGCGACGTCCCGCAGGATCATCGGCTGCATCGCTTCGTCGCCCTTCTCGAGGAAGGCCGACTGCCGCTGCACGATCGTGCGCGCGACCTTGAGCAGGGTCTCGTTGCGGATCTCGAGGCTGCGGATGAGCCAGCGCGCCTCCTGCAGCTGCGCGCGCAGGGTCGCGTAGTCCGACGAGCGCGCGACCAGGCTGGCGTAGCCCTGGTTGACCTTGAGCCGCGGCACGGAGGCCGGGTTGATCTCCACCGCCCAGCCCTGGTCCGTGCGGCGCACGAAGACGTCGGGCACGATGTATTCGGGCTGCGCGCTCTCGAAGGCGGCGCCGGGGCGCGGGTGGCAGGCGCGGATCAGCGTGAGCGCCTCCTGCAGCGCGTCCTCGTCCACGTCCAGGCTCTTGCGCAGGCCGCCGAGATCGCGATCCGCGACATCCTGCAGGTGGTCGCGTGCGATCCGGAGCGCGAGGTCGCGGCCCGGGGTCCCGGGTTCGAGCTGGGCGAGCTGGAGGCAGATGCACTCCGAGACGGTGCGGGCTCCCACGCCGGTCGGGTCCAGGGTCTGGACGAACGCGAGCACCTGCTCGACGTCCTGCTCGGTCACGGGCAGATCCGCGCTCAGGCTGCGGGCGATGTCGGCGGGCGTCTCGGTGAGGTAGCCGTCGTCGTTCAGCGAGTCGATGATCGCCTCGCCGATCCAGACCTGGCGCGGGTCGAGCTTGCTCGTCTCGAGCTGCCAGATCAGGTGCTGGTGCAGGTCGCGCTCGCGATCGTCGGTGAACTCGAGCGGACGGTCGTCGTCGTCCTGGGCGCGGCCTTCGCCGGCCGGCGCGGCGGACTCGGCCCACGGGTCCTCCATCTCGACGACCACTTCCTCCTCCGCGCGCTCTTCGGCGCCTTCCTCGCCCTCGCCGGCGGGGGCGGGCTGGTCGAGCGACGTGAGGTCGATCTGCTCGTCCTCCTCGGCCTCGAGCATCACGTTGCTCTCGAGCGCCTGCTGGACCTGGGCCTGGAGCTCCAGCACCGGCAGCTGCAGCAGCCTGATCGCCTGCTGCAGCTGCGGCGTCATGGTCAGCTGCTGACCGAGCTTGAGCTGCAGGGCCGGCTTGAGCATTTATCTTAGAGTCGGAAATCCTGGCCCAAGTAGACCTCGCGCACCTTGGGATTGGCAAGGATCTCTTCCGCCGATCCGGACGCGATCACACTTCCCGAGCTGACGATGTACGCACGGCCGCAGATGCCGAGCGTTTCACGGACGTTGTGGTCCGTGATGAGCACGCCGATGTTGCGCGCGGCGAGGTGTCGCACGATGCGCTGGATGTCGTCCACCGAGATCGGGTCGACGCCCGCGAACGGCTCGTCGAGGAGGATGAAGCGCGGCTCCGCCGCCAGCGCGCGTGCGATCTCGACGCGCCGCCGCTCGCCGCCCGAGAGGCTCATGCCGATGCTCGTGCGGATGTGGCTGATGTGCAGTTCCTCGAGCAACGCGTCGAGGGCGGCTTCGCGCGCCGCGTCGTCGTCCAGGTCGTCGCGGACCTCGAGGATCGCGCGGATGTTGTCCTCCACCGTCAGCTTGCGGAAGACGGAGGCTTCCTGCGGCAGGTAGCCGAGGCCGAGCCGCGCGCGCCGGTACATCGGCAGCCCGGTGAGTTCGCGCTCGTCGAGCCAGATGCGGCCATCGTCGCAGGGAACGAGGCCGACGATCATGTAGAAGGCGGTGGTCTTGCCCGCGCCGTTCGGCCCGAGGAGCCCGACGACCTCGCCGGAATGGACCTCGAGCGACAGGTTCGCGACGACCCTGCGAGAGCGGTACTGCTTGCCCAGCGACTCGGCGCGCAGGATGCTCATTGCGACGGCTGTCCCTTGGGCGGCGCGGTCTCGTCGGGGGCCGGGGACTTGGGCTTGTCCTTCGACCCGGGCTTGTCCTTCGATCCGGGCTTGTCCTGGGACTTGGGATTGATCGTGATGCGGACTCCGCCCGGATCGGTGCCGCCGGGGTTCGCGGCGACGCGCTGCTTTGCGACGTCGTAGACCAGCGTGTCGCCCTCGATGACGTTGTCCCCGTCGGTGAGCCACGCCGCGCCGGTCAGCTTCACGGTCCCCGCCTGCACGTTGTACTCGATGGTGTTTGCATGGCCCCTGGCGAGCTGCTGGGTGTCCTTCAGCTTCTGCTCGAACTCGGCGGGCGTGCCATGGACGGTGGCCTGCGCGATCTCGTTGTTCCGGAACGTCACCTTGGCGTCCGAGGATGCAAGCTTGCCGTCCGGCATCGTGATCCGCACCTGCCCGGTCAGCGTCCAGTCGGAGTTCTGGAAATCGAGCCCGGTGGCCGTGGCCTCCTGGGCCTCGACCTTGAGCGGCCCCTGGGTGATCTTCACCTGGCGGAAAAGCAGCGTGTTGTTCTTGTAATCGACGTCGGAGGAGGCCGCGACGAGGTCGATCGGCTGGTCCTTCGACGGCCGGGGCAGGTCGAGCCTGGCCGTCGGGGCCGCGACCGCCGCACAGCAGCACAGGAACGCGGCCGCAGCGGCCAGGCGTGCGGCGTCAGGGAGCAAAGCGGCCATTGACGTTGGATTCTAGCTTGAGGGTCTGCGCCTTCAAATCGGCGCGCATTCCGCGGGCCTTGAGCACATGCGGGCCAAACTGGACGTCCACGATGTCCGGGGTCTGTACCACGCCTCCGTCGATGTCGTAGTCGAGCCGGTCGGTGCGGATCACGGCCGCGCCCTGCTTCTGCGCGCTCGTCATGACGACGTCGCCGGCGAGCTGGATCGTCTTGCGGTCGGCCGGCATGTGCCCCGTGCGCGCCGTGGCGTGCCAGTTGCCGTATTTCTGCGTCGGGTAGTCGATCGCGATGTCGGTCAGGTTGACGCTCTGGTCCGACAGCTGCTGCTCGGCGGCGCGTGCGTGCACGATGCTCTTCACCCGCCCGTCGGGGCCCATCTCGGTCATCGTCGGGTCCACGAGGTAATAGCCGCGCTGCGGCTTCGCCTCGCCGATCTCGACGTCCGCGCCATCGTGCGACGCGAGGAGCACGTACAGCGACGCAAGGCCGGCCAGGCTCGCGGCCACGGCCACGATGCGCTGCGTCAGGCGCTGGCGGCGCTGAGCAGGAGATCGCATACGTCTCGGACGGCACCGCGTCCGCCGGATGATGGAGTGACCCAGTGCGCCGCGGCCAGGAGCGCCGGATGCGCGTCGGCGACGGCGATTGCGAGACCCGCCGCCCGCAGCATGGGCAGGTCGGGCGTGTCGTCCCCGACGCACGCGGTCTGGTCGGGCGACGCGCCGAGTTCATGCATCAACGCCTGGAGTTCCCGAGCCTTGTCGGCCACGCCCTGCCGGACGTGCCGGATGCCGAGTTCGGCTGCGCGTCGCGTCACGGCCCCCGAGTCGCGTCCGGAGATGATCGCGACCGTCACGCCCGCGCGCTGCACGGCCACGAGTCCGGAGCCGTCGCGCACGTGGAAGACCTTGAACTCCTCGCCTGCCGGCGAGATGAAGAGCCGGCCGTCAGTCAGCACGCCGTCCACGTCCAGCACCAGCAGCCGGATGCGCCGCGCGCGTTCGATGACCGCGTCCACGGTTACATCACCCCGGCGCGGAGCAGGTCGTGCACGTTGAGCGCGCCGACGAGGATGCCCGCATCGTCCACGACCGGCAGCGCCGTGATGCGATGCTCCTCCATGATGTGCACCGCCTCGGCGGCGAGCATGCGCGGCTTCGCGACCTTGCAGCGGGTCGTCATGACCTCGCGCATGCG
>JBBIVG010000178.1:0-7221 GCA_037439865.1 Nevskiaceae bacterium | reverse complement strand
CCTCGGGGTTCACCCCCATGATGTTGCATTGACCGGTTGAGACCACCCAGGCACCGATTTTCGAAAAATCGGTGCCTGGCACCTATTTACTCGTGCCGTAGCCGAGGGTCGTGATCGACTCGACCTTGCCGGCGACGAAGCGAACGCGCTGCATCAGCTTGTTCGGGCCGAAATCGTAGGTCCAGAGATCCACCGGCACGTCCTCGCGACCCGGGAACGAATACGACTGGCTGCCGACCTCGTATTGCGGCTGGCGCTGGATCCACGTCCGCTCGCGCTTCGCCGGCTCGCCGCAGAGCTCCAGCACCTTCTCGATCGGATCGTCCTCCTTGATGATCCGACTGCCGCAGCGCATGGAGTCCGCGTACGCAAAGCAAGGCGCCATCGTCAGCAGCCACGCGCCGAGCCCCGCCGCAAACGCGACGCGACCTCTCGACAAGATCCCGTCACGCAGCGAATGAACCTCAGTATCCATACCCATCCGTCCTGATCTCCTCGAGCTCGTCGCCGACGAAGCGCAGCTTGCGCAGCAGCTTGCTCGGGCCCTGGTTGTAGGTCCAGATCTCGACTGGAACCTCGACCCAGCCCGGGCCGAAGTACGAGTAGTCGTACGGCCCGGTGTAGTACCGCGGCCCGCTCACGATACCCGCGAAGCTCACGCTCGTCGGGTCGCCGCAGAGCGTCCGCACCTTGTCTTTGGAATCGCCGCTGCGCACGAGCTTGCTGCCGCAGCGCATCGTGTCGTCGGCGAAAGATGCGGGGCCGAACGTCGCGAGCGCAGCGCCAACCGCGAGCAGCGCAACGAAGCGAACCCCCACCACAGCGGCTCCTGGACGCTCAAGATTTCTCGCGCGCACGCTGCTCGCTCCACATTCTGTTCAAAACGATCGCGTCGCAATTCTGTGACCGGTGCACGCCGCGCGCCACGGGTCATTCCGATCTTACGAGCTTTCCCGGAGAACTGAGAGATCCCTCTCACTGGCGGTCCCACCGCCTGTGCCGCCCATCACGTTCGTCGGAAAACCTTACGAACAGACTCGCTCCCGCGCCGGGAAAGCTTATGTCCGTCCGGCGACTGGGAACGAGCGATGGCGTTTCGAAGCATCACCCGCACCGCGCCGGCATTGCTGGCCGGTGCCCTGCTGGCCGCAACCCTCTACGCCGCTCCGGCCGGTGTCGCGCCGGCGGGCGAGGACGTGCGGGCAATGAACGGCGACGTCCTGCGGCTGCAGTCCGAAGCCCGTCGTACGAAGGGCACAGACGTCGGCACCCGCGCGGCGAAGTCGCTGGCGAAGCGCCAGATGGCGCTGCAAAAGCTGATCGACCGCGACCCCGCTGCCGCGGCCGCAATCGCGCTGCCGGGCAAGGTGCTCACGCAGCTCGGACAGACCTTCCCTGCGCAGAAAGCCACCCTCGAGCAGCGGGGCAGCTGGGACGGCGAGGTCGAATACCTGATCGAGGACGACGCGAGGCTGCAGTCGCATCGCAAGATCTTCCGACTGCTCCGCGGCGTGGACACCCTGGAGCTGTCATTCGCGGGTCGCGAGCCACCGCGACTCCGCAGCGGTCAGAGACTGCGCGTCGGGGGCGTGCGGTCGGCACGCTCGGTGGCGGCTACCGACGTGGAGATGCTCGACGGGTTCCTGGATGCCGGCTCGGGCGCGACCCAGTCGCTCGATGCGAGCGCGGCGCAGTGCTCCACGACCGGCGCGCAGCCGATCCTGACGGTGCTCGTCAATCTTCCCGACTACAAACTGCCCGCCGCGGTGACGGCGGACTTCATGCGCGGAGTACTGCTCGGAAACGCGGCGAGCGGCGTGAAGAGCACGCTTGACTGGAACCTGGACGACTTCTGGCGCCAGGCGTCGGACGGCCGGACGTGGGTCGACCCGAACAGCACGATCGTGGGTCCGATCCAGCTCGCGTCGAACTTCAACACCAACGGCTCGGGCAGCGCGTACTGCGACAACTACGCGTTGCGTGACGCCGTCATCGCGGCGATCGACGGACAGGTGGACTTCCGCAACTACTCGCGCATGCAGATCGTGATGCCGGGCAACGGCGCGTGCACGTGGGCCGGCACAGCCAACGTCGGCTGTCGATCGCTCAGCAGCCCGGGCGACGGCCCGTTCACGGCGTCCGTCGCGTGGCAGCGGGCCGAGACCATGGCGACACGCGGTAGCGCGGTCCAACTTTCGAGTCACGAGATCGGCCACAACCTGACGCTCGGGCACGGGACGACGCGCGACTTCGGTGTCGACGCCGTCGGCGCCCTCGGTTCGATGGGGACGTGGAACGAGTACGGGGACACGTTCAACACGATGGGCTCCTGGAACTTCGGCTTCTACGCGGCCTCGCAGCAGGCGGGCTCGCTGCACTGGCTCGATGCCGGCACGAACTACCAGACGATCGAGGCGAGCGGGACGTACACACTGCAGCCGTACGAGGCCCGGCCTGCCGGGCTCAAGGCGCTGCGCGTGCGTCGCGGCACGGGCAACAACGCGTTCCTGTGGATCGAGGCGCACCAGAGCCAGGCGCCGTACAGCTCGCAGCTCAACCCGGCGGTCTTCAACGGCGCGTTGGTCCGCTACGAGGACGACGTCACGGGCAACACGTCGAACCTGCTGGATTTCACGCCGTCGACCGACACGTTCAACGATGCCGTGCTCGCGGTCGGCCGCACGTGGATGGACCCCTACTCCAACGTCAGCGTCACCGTGAACAGCATGTCGTCCTCCGGGATGGTCGTGACGGTGAACTACGGGGCCACGACCTGTACGCCAGTGGCGCCTTCGGTGACCCTATCGCCGATTGCGGCATCTGCCGAACAGGGTGGGACCGCATTCATTGCAGCGACCGTTCGCAACAACAACGCTCAGGTTTGTGGCGGAGAGACATTTGCGCTGGCCGCGACGGCGCCGGGCACGTGGTCCGCCGATCTCGTGTCGAATTCAGTAGCCGTGCTGCCGGGCCAGCAGGTTCAGACGACGCTCTCGGTCAAGGTGCCGACGGGCTACGCGGTCGGCACCTATCCGGTGTCGGTTACGGCCCGTGGCGACACCAGTGCACTGCCTTCGACGGCCAACGCGAACGTCACGGTGACGGAGCCGGCGGGCGCAACGTGCCAGGTTGCGGGCCCGACGCTGACGATGACGCCGACGAAGGCGACCGTCGACTACGGCGCGTCCACTCGCGTCACGATTGGAATTCACAACAATGACTCGAGTGCCTGCGCTGCCGAGTCGCTCTCGGTGAGCGCCAGCGGCACGACGTCGTGGTCCTACGAGTTGAAGACCGGCACGGTGAGCGTCGCGCCAGGTGCCGACGGCCAGGCGACGCTAGATATCGGGGTGCCGGATGGCTTTGCCGAAGGAACGTATCCCGTGGCCGTCAGCGTGCGCAATTCGGACGGCACGATCAATGCGTCGGGTACCGTCGCGGTGGATGTCACGAAGCCGGTGTGCGCCCCGGGGGCGCCGCTCGTCACGATGTCCCCGGCCGACGTCACGCTCGAGCCGGGCCGCGCGATGCAGCTCTCGGTGACCGTCAAGAATACGAGCGCGGCGACCTGCAGCACCGAGTCGTTCAATCTCGGCGCCAAAGTCCCCGCCGGATGGTCCGATGCGTTCGGCGGTGACTCGGTCTCGCTGAGCCCGGGCCAGGAAGCACGATTCACGTTCAGCGTCGCCGTTCCGCAAGCCGCGGATCCCGGCTCGTATGCCGTGCAGGCATCGGTCAACAGCGCGGCGAGCGGCCTGTCCGCGCAGGCGGCCTCCAACGTTACCGTGATGAAGCCCGAACCTCCGCCATGCACCGCGGGCACACCGAGCTTGAGCGTGTCGCCCTCGAGCACGACCGTTACGGCGGGATCGACGGTGCAGCTGGTTCTTACCGCCGGCAACACGAACTCGGCGAGTTGCGCAGCTGAGGCGTTCGGCGTCGGAGCCTCCGTGCCGTCTGGCTGGTCGCAAGCGCTCGGCAGCACGTCGTTGACGATGGCGTCGGGTGCACAGGGATCGACGACGTTGACCGTGCAAGTGCCGTCCTCCCAGACGCCGGGCACGTTCCAGGTGGGCGCCGGCGTGACGGGCGCGAGGAGCGGATTGAGCGTTGCGCAGGCCGTCAGCGTGACCGTGGAAGCCCCCGTCGCGACGCCCGCGCCCATGCCGGATCCGACGCCTGCTCCGGCCCCGACTCCGCCGGTTACTCCGGAGAAGCCCGTCACGTCGACTGGGCAGTCCGTGCCGCTGTCGATCTACGTAGTGAAGAAGAACAAGGGTTCGGTCTCCGTGAGCGAGACCGGCCAGTACTGCACGAAGAAGTGCGCGTTCAGCTTCGCACAGTCGTCGGCGACGACCGTGACACTGACGGCGAGCTCGAGCGGTAAGTTTGCGTTCGCCGGCTGGAGCGGTGCGTGCAGCGGGAGCGAAACGACGTGCGTCGTGACCATGGACGCTGCGAAGAGCGTGACGGCGCAGTTCGTGAAGACCAGGAAGAAGACCTGAGTAGCGTCGGCCGGCTTCGGTGGGTCGAGCCAGCGCGAATTTGACGTAATGGCAGTCTTCAAGGTTGGCAATTTCATGCGCGACATATGAGTAATCGCGCATAAGTGCCTGATTTCGAGAGGGCTGGGGCTCGCGTCGGAAAAACTGTTGCGCAAAGTTTGACCAATGCGTTTAACATCCGCGCCCGTTTGGTCCCGCCACGGGCGGGACACCGGTCCTTGAGCGCGGACGTACTACTAGATTCCGCTCGATTCCCTGAATTGTTTCGGGTTTCTGTGACGCGGAACACTGGGATTTCCAGCGAACCTGATCACAATCGCGCGCAAGGGCAAACCCATCGAAAGGTGGGGACGCAAAGCCTCCGGGCTAACGGCCCTTACGGGCCAATGCTAGCGGGGTTGCCGGCGGGATAGCCGTCATCGGGGCGCGCGTTCGCGTGCTACCAACGTTTCCTGCCGTCATGCGTCCGGCGCGCGCGAGCGCGTTCCCATTCACATGGGCCGTCTCCCCTGGGTGCTGCTTGCTCGCGGATGCGGGCTCGTGCTCGACCACTGCTGAATGGCCAATTGTGTGGAAGCAAATATGAATACCTCTTCGCTCCAGCGCTCACTGATTGTTTCGGCCGCCGCGCTCACGGCGCTGTTCACTTTGCCCGCCACTGTCGCTGCGCTGCATCCGGGGCTGGACGTACTGGGAAGTGGAACTCAGGCACCAGACAGTCTGCTACCGCGTCATGCGAAGGCACAATCCGGCGTCGTCGGTGTACTGAATGCCAGCGCCCTCTCGGCCCCGGCTCTGACCCTTACTTTGGCCGATGGCCGCAAGATCGAAGCTCGGCTGCAGCGCGTCGCAAGCGACGCGAAGAAAGGTACGCAGTCGTGGATCGGCACGTTCGACGATTCGCCGGAGAGCATTCTGGTCCTGACTCGCAGCAAGGGCGTTGTTGCTGGATTCGCGAACTACAAGGACCAGACACTTGAGATCCTGCCTGTTGCTGCGGGGAAGCACCTGCTCTATGCGGTCGACAACGGAGGCCTCCCAGCGGTCGGCGAGGCACAGCGGCCTCCGAAGGTGTCGGGTGATTCAGCAGGCGTTGCGACCTCCGATTTCGGACTTGGCGCCGCTGTGCCTGACGCCGCCGCTGCTGGGGTCGTGCAGGATCTGCTCGTCGTTTACACGGCCGCATCTTCCGCCCGTTATGGGCAGGCAGCTCTGGAGAGCATGATCGTGTCCGCTGTGCAGGCAGCCAACCAGGCCTACCAGAACAGCCAGGTGGCGATTACGCTGAATCTTGCGGGGCTCCAGCAGGTGTCGCTGACGGAAGGGAGCAGCCAGCTGGCGACGCTGCAGAAGCTGCAGACAGATTCGTCAGTGGCCAGGCTGCGCGACCAGGTTGCTGCGGACATGGTCATCCTGGTCGGAGAGAACTCCGACAACTGCGGTCAGTCCTACCAGTTGCAATCGAACACCACGGCATATTCCGCATACGCATATGGCGCCGTGAACTCGAGCTGTCTCAGCAACCAGTCGCTCGCGCATGAGGTCGGTCACGAACAGGGGTTGATGCACGATCGCGCGAGTTCGTCATACGGCGGTGCGTTCCCGTACTCCTACGGATATCGTCGCTGCGTGTCCGACGGCACGGGTTTCCGGGACGTGATGTCATATCCATGCAGCGGCGCGCCTCGAGTCCTGCAGTTCTCCAACCCGAATGTCACCTACAACGGCTATGCGACGGGCATCAGCTATGAGCTCGACCCGGCGAACTCGGCGGAGAACGCGCGCACGCTGATCAGCACGGCCGCCACCGTGGCATCGTTCCGTGCCGGATCGAGCCCCGCGCCTGCGACCAGCCCGGCAGCCCCGTCGAGCCTCGCGTCGCAGAGCGTGACCTACAACCGGGTCAGTCTCGTCTGGAAGGACAATGCTACGAACGAGGCCGGCTTCAAGGTCGAGCGTTCCGGTGACGGCGTGACCTTCGCCGAGGTGGCCACACTTGGTGCAGATACGGTCGCGTACTCAGATGGAACGGTGATGGCCAAGGCGACCTACTATTACCGAGTACGGGCCTACAACAGCAGCGGGGCCTCCGGTTACTCCGCCACCGTCAATGTCACGACGCCGGACGTTACGCTGCCGCCAGCAGCGCCGTCACAAGTTTCGGCCGCCAACAACGCCGACGGCACTGCGACTGTGACATGGACGGCGGGCTCGACGACGGCCACGAGCTTCGAAGTGAGGCGCGAGACATTCGATGCACGAAAGTCTGTTTGGGGCAGCGCGGTGACCGCTGCGACGGTCCCTGGCAACGTGCTGTCGATCGTCGACTCGGCGGGCGCAGGTACATTCCGATATTCGGTTCGCGCGGTGAACGCGGGCGGTGCCTCGGCCTATACGGGGCCAGTGCAGGTCATCGTCACTGCGCCGACGCCAACGTCATCCAATAAGACTCCGCCGCGCGGTAAGAAGGGCTGATAACTGCGCCAGTCCCGTCTGGCGCGGTACCGGCCCGAAACAGAGAAGGCCCTGCGGACGATCCGCAGGGCCTTTGTTCTGTCAAAGACCTGACCTTGAACTATGGATGGCTAGGACGTTCTCCGACGGACTGCCCCCAGCCCCAGGAGACCGAGGCCAAGCAACGCCAAGGTACCGGGCTCGGGAACGTCGGGAGGAGTCGGCGGTTCGTAGATGCCGCCGCAACCCCCCTTGAAGTTCG
>JBBIVG010000177.1:0-7247 GCA_037439865.1 Nevskiaceae bacterium | reverse complement strand
GCGAGTCGGGCGGCGTGGCGCGCTCCTCGGCGGGCGGCGGCGCCGATGCAGCCGGGGCCGCCGCGACGGCCGCGACGCGCACGCCGGGCGCTCACCTGCGTGTGACGTTCGACCGCCCCGACCACCCGCTCGCCTACGGCTATCCGGCGCGGACACACGTCTTCCGCCAGAATTTCGCCGTCTACGCGACGCCGCGGTCGTGGCTGCGGATGGCCTACTGCACGACCTGCCTCGACGGTCCGTTTGACCGTTCCGGCGTTGTGATGGAATGGGGCGACCGCGACGGCGCGCCGCTCGTCGTGAGCGGCCAGGCGTGGGGCGAGGCCGGGCTCATCGGCCACCCGGCGATCCTCGACCTCCGCTCAGGTTCCGGGCACGTGATCGCGTACAACTTCAACCCGATCCACCGCGACCTCAACCGCGGCGACCAGCGCCTGCTCTGGAACGCGATCCTGAACTGGCAGGCCATTGCGCGGTCGCATTGAACGATCGCCCCGCGCTATCGCTCCTCGCGCGTGTGGAATATCCGGAGCACGTACAGATCGCCACCCGCGATCTCGTAGCGGACCTCGTATTTCAGTACCAGCACGCGCCGTACCTCCCGATCGCCGAACCCCGGCAGTCGCTCACCTAACCGCGGTTGGAGCGGGATGCTCCTCACGCGCGCGACAATCGACTGCACGGCCCGTGCCGCCGCGGCCGGGTCCACGGGCTCCAGGAATTCGTGGATGCGCTTCAGGTCCGAGTTGGCGGACCGGGTCCACCTCAAGCCCACGGCTCAACCGGCGCGTTTGCGGCGGCGCCTGGGCTTCGCAAGGCTGCCAACCCACGTTTCGACCTCGGCATGCTCGAGCACTCGGCCCGCCGTGACCTCATCAAGCGCGGCTCGCGTCTCCCGGTCGCGCTCTTCCGCCAGGCCGACGTAGGCCTCGACCGCTTCCTTGACGAGCCAGCCGCGCGGTCGGTCAAGGCGCCCCGCGAGACCGTCGAGCTTGCGAGCCAGCTCGGCGGGCAGATGTGCCGTCACGACGCGCGTCGCCATGAGTCAATCGACCTCAATCAAATTGATTGAGCATCATAGACCCGTGGCTGGGTCGCCGCAATCTGACGCCGGCGGCTGGGCGACGTGCTCATCCTGGTCACTTGCCGGGCTTGCCGCGGTTCTCCATCGCCGCAACCAGGTCTTTCGCACCCGCCCCCCATCGTGAAACGACCCTGACTGCATCGGTGAACGGCACGTCCAGCGGGTGCACCCGCTGCCGGTCGAGTATGAAGACGGCGCCTGCGAACGGCGTCGGGATCGACGGGACGAACACCGTGTAGCGCCCGTCCTCGAGCTCTTCGATGATGAAGGCCGGGGCAAGACCTTCGTCGCTCTGGAACAGCGCGGCCTTCCAGGTGCTCTCGCGGCTTTGCCCTGCCACTTGCTGCGTGAGGCTCCGCAAGAGCGCGTAACCTGGGATTCCCTCGAAGACCGTGCTCTCGAGCCAGGCGCGGAACCGCTGCCCTGCGCCGGTGCCGACTGAGGCACCGATGACGATGCAGATCCCGAGAACAAGGAGCAGCGAGAGGAGCTGCTCGGCAGGCAGCCAGGTGGGGAGAAGCTGCGCGAACGGGCGCACCAGGTTTGCGACCGACTTCATGCCCTTGAGCAGCAGCAAGATGGCGAAGTACACCGGTACGACGATGAGCAATCCACGAACCAGCGATTTCGACAGGAACCCCGTTACCCGTGTCATCGCCCGCAGTCCTCTAGTCTGGGAGCGACGCGTGAGGATATGGCGTGCGCCAGCCGAGTGGCCATAGGTACTGCCCTTCTAACCGTTTACCGGCGGGCCGATCGTCGAGTCGCCTCGAATGCACCCTTTGACTCGGCGCTGATGCAGCGCCGGCGCGCCTTTGCGGGTCACGTGCTGGTCGCACGCGGCGCCAACATGTCGGACGACGATGCGACCTCGGCATCCAGTCCGTGCTCGAGCCAGTCGCGACCGAACAGCTCCACTGGATGCGGGGTGCGGATCGTGCCGTTGCCGCAGCGCAGATCGTCCGCCGCGCAATACCGGTCACAGCCCCAGCACACCCGCTCTGGGCGCGACGGATTGAGCGGCAGCTTGCGCGGCATGGCGAGTCACCCCCCGGCCTTCTTCTTGCGTTTCCACTCCGGCAACACCGTGAGACGCACCCGACCGACCTTGCGACCCGCGATCGAACTCAACACCAGCCGCCCGCGCGCATCCACCATGCAGGGCACGACCGCCACGCCCGGCTTCAGCTGCTCACTCACTGCCCGAGCCACCGCACGACGCTTGAATAGTGTCGCCCGTGTCGGGTCGTCCATTAGCCACGCATCGCTCTGGATCTCGTAGTACAGCGAGAACCACGGCAAGGTCGTCGCCACCAGCAGGTAGCGCCGTGGATCGTCCGCGTCCTTGATGCGTCGCTCGAGCTCCCGTCGCTCGGCCGCCGTGAGCGGCGGCTCCCCGGCGCCGGCTCGACCCGATCTCGTCACTGTCTTGCGTCGAATGGCCATCGCGCCTCCTCGAGGGTTCGCTGCAGCCGCCACAGGCTACGCCCCTGGCCGCGCCGCCGCGAGTCCAAGCCGATGCACCCAGCTACTCGATTCGACCCGCGGCCCGGTCCACAATTCCCCAATGACTACCCGCAAGCGCGTTGACCCCGACCACGCCCGCCTCGACCGCATCGTCGCCGAGGCCCGGCAGGCGCGGGAGGACCGCGAGCAGACCTACCGCGGCCAGGCCCTTAAGCTCTTCCCCTGGATTTGTGGGCGCTGTACCCGCGAGTTCGATCACGCGAACGTCCACGAGCTCACGGTCCACCACAAGGACCACAACCACGACCACAACCCGCCGGATGGCAGCAACTGGGAGCTGCTCTGCCTCTACTGCCACGACAACGAGCACCAGCGCCAGCTCGACACGCGCCCGCTCACCGGTTCCGCATCGTCTGCACCGGGTGCGACTCATACTCCGTTCGCTGACCTGGGCTCGCTCCTCAAGCGCGAGGACTGACCGGTGTCGCCCATGTCTCCGGAACAGGCGGAATGCGCCTCCAGGCCGAATGCACCACCCGGCAAACCGTTGCGAGGCGCGCTGATGATAAGGCCGGCCGCGGAATTTTCGGTCATCGTTGCAGGGTGAGGAGATCAGGCTGCCCGTAGTATCGGCGTCAAGGTCCTACCCATACTTTTTCAAAATACCGTCACCTATGTGACCGGAACGGGCCTTGCCGCTTCACATTCCACGGATTGCCGAACTCCGGGGCCCGGCGGAGCATGGGTGCTACGAATCCAGGTTGACGCCATGAAGAACAGCACTTGCATGAGCGTGACGACGCTGGTCGTACTGCTCCTGGCCGGCACGACCAGTGCCCTCGGCGCAAAACCGGGCGGCACGACCGCCTGCCCCATCGCGACTGGCACCGACTTCGCGGTGTACGGGCAGACATTCAAGGGCGGCGTCGGCACCAGCAGTCGGAGCTGGATGGCCCATTTCTTTGACTGGTGGAAGGCACAGGACCCGAGCGTCGACTACGTGTTCCTGACCGCCGCGCAGGCGCAGGCCTGCACGAACCTGAAAAGGACCTATCCGAACCTGAAGATGTGGGTCCAGCCCGGCGGCGATGCCTACGACCAGCAGACCGCACTCGGCGCCACCGGCAAGGCGAACATCAACGGCTTCATCATCGATCAAGGCGCGTACCTCGGTGTCTGCGCCGGGGCGTATTACGCGACACGCGGCTACTGGTGGGAGGGCAGGTACTACGCCCATCCTTACCTGCTCGGCGCCTATCCGGTCACCATGGAAGGCGCCATCAGCAGCATCGCGCCGTGGCCAGGCTATGCGATGACAGTGCTCAGCAACGGCCGCAACGCGATCTACTACGGCGGCCCGACGGTAGGCCTGCAGCGCACGAGTCCCGCGAGCCTGCTCGGCGAAACGGCCGCAAGCTTCGCCAGCATCGGCGGCGGCCTGCCCGCGGTCATCATCTACAACAACGTGCTCCTGACGAGCGTGCATCTCGAAGCGTTCGAGAACGACGGCATCAGCGGCTTGAGCACCAGGGACCGCACTGAAAACTACAAGTACCTCGCAAACCTGATCAATCACGTCGCGCGCACGAACTTCAAGGTTCCCGCGTACGCCACCGCACTTCCCCAATGCAGCGACGGTGTCGACAACGACGGAGACGGAAAGGTCGATTCGTCAGACCCTGGTTGCAGCGGTGCGCTCGACGATGATGAGGCGGACGCGCCGACCGGCCAGGTCATCGCCGATGGCTTCGAGAGCGGTCTTGGCGCCTGGACGGTGACGGGCGCCGGTGCGCCATGGAAGGCGAGTTCGCTCGACCCGTACACCGGCGGCGCGCACGCCTACGCCGTGCAGCCGGGCGTAAGCACCATGACCTACCTGGAACGGACGTTCAGCCTCGCGGCGTTCACCAACGGTGGTCACCTCGTCTATTACCGGAGGTTGATCGGCCTCGACGGGGCCGACGAGTTCGTCGCCGAGTACTACGATGGTTCATGGCGCACGCTCGAAGCGACCGGCAGCGCTAGCGCAAACGACGCGGCGTACTCCCGGCAGGAATTCGATCTTCCGAAGGCGACAACGAAGCTGCGCTTCGGCTGCATGGCGGGCGCGGTCAGCGAGAAGTGCGAAGTGGACGACGTCAGCCTGTTCGGCCACTGAGGCCCGCTGCCGCGCTGCGGGTCGCGCACCGACGCGACCGCCACCGCCACGCGGGAAGCCCTCCCCGGTGCATTCCCGGCCGCTCAGTCGACTTCGTGCGCCGTCAGGAACATCGCCTTCTCGAGCGCGGCGAAGAAGTCCTGG
This sequence comes from Nevskiaceae bacterium, assembly GCA_037439865.1. GTDB lineage: Bacteria > Pseudomonadota > Gammaproteobacteria > Steroidobacterales > Steroidobacteraceae > RPQJ01. The sequence goes on along the minus strand of JBBIVG010000177.1, from coordinate 2,394 downwards.
TAGAACTTCAGGTCCTTCACGGCCTTTTCTTCGTATCCCGCGTTGATCCGCACCAGCATTTGCGTTTCGCCGCGGGGCCGGACAGTGACGGTGACCCGCAACTGGTACCCGGAGAGCTTGGTTGCAGTCACCATGCCGAGATCGAGGTCCGCCTTGTCCAGCACGAAATCGAGATCCTGCAACGTCGCGATCACGGAACGGAGCGTCTGCTCCTTGTCGCCCGTATCGAAGGCCCGCTCCTGGTAGCTTCGCATCTGCACGGCGCTCTGGTCGGTCTTCGTGACCTGGTCGATCGACGATACGCAGCCGCACAGCAGGGCCGCTCCCAGGATGACCGGCAATCCATTTCGAATGCTCATCAATTAGCCTGCAATTCAAGGAAGATGCTCTTCGACAGGCGGTCGAAGAACTTCTGGTAGACCGCCGGGTCCTCGATCGACTCGGCATGGACAAGAGTGCCTTCGTCGTCCCATACCAGTCGCTGGATCGTGACCCGGATGACCTGCGCATCCTCGCGGGGCCGGCCGGCCGAGTCGAGCGCCGGGCGAGTCACGACTGAAATGCGGATCTTCTGCGTGACGTCGTAGCTGATATCCCCGTCGCCGCTGTAATGATCCCCGAGCAAGGCCATCAACAGAACTTCGAATGCAGCGGTCGTGACGACGGAAGAAACGATGTCGGCGGTGTCGATCGCCGAACGATTCTTCGACGCGACGATGACGCCGAGCTTCGTCTCGCTTTCGTCGATGTTGAAGCCGAGGTCCTGCAGGACGCCGAGGGAGGCCGCGAGCAGCGCCTTCTCGTTGATGCCCTCGACCCGCCGCGTCTGGAGCTGCCGCAGCTTCAACGAGTCCGGCGGCAATGCCATGGCGTTTTCGGGGAGAGTCTGGCAACCGCCAGCGAACACGAAAGCGAGCGCAGTCAGCGCCGCGCTCATCAGGCCGTGCCGGGTCGCCCGGGGTGCGCGCATGGCCGCGCTTCAGAAGCTGGACGTGTGATACGCGAAATCCCTGACCTTCTTCGCCTCGTCGAACTTGATGATCACGGTCAGGGTCTTCTGCGATGTCGAAGCCGCACCGGTGGACCGGCCCACGTTGCCGCCCGCGCCAGCTCCGACGCTTGCACCGCCGCCGAAGATCAGTGCGGCGACCCCGCCGCTGCTCGTGGAATACACCACGTCGGTCGAGAACTTGTCGTAGATCCACACCTCGCGCCGCAGCTCGTCGGTGCTGACGATGTTGGGCGCCCCGAGCACCTGCGCCACTTCGGCGCCGGACATTCCGACACGGATTTCCTTCTGGACGGTGCCGACCGTGACCCGGTCGGCCGTCGGATTGGCGACATCGGCCCGATGCTCCGATGCAGACATGCAGCCCGCGACGGCTGCGATCGCGATGCCTGCGGTCACGAACCCTGTGATCCGCTTACACATTGGCGTTCCTCCTGGTCGAATCGTGGTCCCTTCCGCTGGAACAACGTCACGATACTCCCGCGGTTGACGTCATCGATTACGTACCAACCGAGGGGCGAGGAAACTACCCGGCCCGACCCTGCCCACATCGAATCGACAATGCGCGGCGCCTGGCCCGCCGCCCTCCGCAGGCATCGTGATCAGCGTGCCGCAACGGCGGTGTCGGGGAATTCGCTGAAGACAGCATCCACGCCCAGCCGGAAGAACTGCACATATTCGGCGCGCGGGTCGGCCCGGTAGCTGTGTGCGAGGTACCGACTCTCGTTGCGGAACGTGAATGCATGGACGAACAGCCCCAACCGATGCGCGTCCTCGATCAGTGAGGTCGGACTCTCGGTGACGGCGTCTCTCAGATCGATGGTCCCGTCACCGTTGATGTCCATCAATTTGCCTGCATCGTCCAGCTGGCCTCTCACTGGAACGATATAGGGCTTCCATGGGCCGATCCCGTCGGCATAGGTCCTGATTTCGGCAAGCCCCGCGGGCGTCACCATGTCCTTGAAGAGCCGTGGGTCGCCAGACTTCTCCCAATCGAAGGGGCGGTGGAACGGTGGCTTGTAAGTGAGGCCGCCGGTCTTGAAGTCGTACCCGTCGGCGTCGATGAGTTGAACCATTCGCACCTTCAGGCCCTTGGCTCGCATCTCCGTCAGGCTGCCAGGCTCAAAACTCTGCACGAAGACCGGAGCGGCCTTGCTGTTCCAACCCGCAGAGCGGATGGCGCTGATCAGCTTGTCCTCGAGCGGCAGGCCCAGGTCGCGATGATAAGTGGGGTTCTTCGACTCCGGATATATCGCAATGGTGCGCCCCAGCCTCTCGCTCTCGGATTTGACGAGGTCGATGACCTCCTGCAGCGTCACCATCCGGAACCGGCCGTTGTACTGCTGCGGACGCTCGGGGTCCGTGGCGATGACGCCTAGGGCCCT
>JBBIVG010000176.1:0-7261 GCA_037439865.1 Nevskiaceae bacterium | reverse complement strand
CCCGGGAACAGGACCATGTTCCTGACGGGCAGGATGATCAGCATGTCCTCGGGCAGGCCTGGAGCCTTGGGCTGCTCGCCGGCCGGGGAGGTGCGCTCAATGTCGTTCGTACTCATCGAATTCCTCTGCCCGGTCAGCGCCGGGCCAGCAGCAGTTGCAGGCAGCCGTTGGCGAAGCTCTGGTCCACGAGTTCCCATGTGCCGGCGGGCAGCGCGAGCCGCCGCTCGAAGCGCCCGTAGGGGATCTCGAGGCGGTGGATGGGCGCCGAGCTCCACTGGCTCGGCAGCCGGCGCTCGCCGCGGACGACGAGCTCACCTGGGGCGCAGACGAGTTCGACCCGCTCGCTCGGCACGCCCGGCAGCGCGACCTCGACGAGGATCTCGTCCCCGCGCGAGTAAACGTCCACGGGCGGCTCCCAGCGCGGGCGTTCCGCGCCGGCGGCCAGCCGGAAGAATTGCCGCTGCATGCGATCCGCGCGCTCGAACAGGTCGATCGCTTCGGCCCACAGGAGCGGACCCTGGTTGCGTCGGGGCATGATCCATCCGCCTTGGTAACCCAATGGTCCCGAGGTTGGGGCGACGGCGAAGCGTCTCAATGGCGGGCGCCGTGCCGCGCGATGGCAGCGCTGACCATTAGTCAGTGATTTTTGACAACCGGCCGGAAAACGTGAGTAATTGCCCCGGTCCATTCAGCCAGGCTTGCCTGATGCCGCGCCCCGCGAAAGACCGCTTCGGAGCCGAGTTCTACCGCCGTCATTACCTCGATCGCCGCACGAGGGTCGTGACGCGGACCGAGATGGCGCGGCGGGCCGACCTCGTGGCGGCGTTCGTCCGTCACGGCGAGCTGCCGGTGCGCACGATCCTCGACATCGGCTGCGGTCTCGGCCTGATGCGCGCACAGCTGCTGGAGCGCTTCCCGCGCGCCCGCTACACCGGCCTCGAATTCAGCGAGTACCTGTGCAAGCGTTACGGCTGGGAGCAGGGCTCGGCGGCGACGTACGACCCGGGCCGCCGTTTCGATCTCGTCATCTGCTACGACGTGCTGCAGTACCTCGGGTCCCGCGAGGCCGCTGCCGCCATCCGCAATCTGGGCCGCCTCTGCTCCGGCGTACTGCACTTCGGCGTCCTGACGCTGGAGGACTGGGACCTCTATTGCGACCAGCGCAATACTGACCGCGATGTCCACCTGCGCCGCGGCGACTGGTACCGCAAGCGCCTCGCGCCGGCCTTCATCAACGCCGGCTCCGGCATGTTCGTACGGCGAGGCGCGCCGGTGCACCTGTGGGAGCTGGACCAGGTCGAGGTCCTGCGGTCCCGCCGTGGCTAGGCATTAGCCACGGCTTGACCATCGCACGGCGCAATTGCTGCGCCGTAATCGACGCGCGATACAGGTCGGGCAGCATTCCACGGAGGGCTGTCCATGAAACTGCGATCCCTGCTACTCGGCGGCGTGGCCGCCATTCTCGCGTGCGGCCCGACAGCCGCGCAGACGTGGGAGGGCTTGCCGACGGTGGCGCCTGCACCCGCCGACAACCCGACCACGAATGCCAGGGTCGAGCTCGGCAAGATGCTGTATCACGACCCGCGTTTCTCCGAGACCGGGACGATCTCCTGTGCCTCGTGCCACAACCTGATGGAAGGTGGCGACGACCATCGGCCGACCAGCATCGGCGTGCACGGACAGATGGGCGGACGCAACGCGCCCACCGTATTCAATGCCGCATTCCTCTCGTCGCAGTTCTGGGACGGCCGCGCGCCGACGCTCGAAGCGCAGGCCAAGGGCCCGATCGTGAACCCCGTCGAGATGGGCATGAAGGACCTTGGCTCGGCCATCGACCGCATCCGGGCCATCCCGGGATACGCGCCGTACTTCAAGGCTGCCTTCGGACCGGGAGACGTGGTCAACATCGACAACGCCGCCAAGGCGATCGCAGCGTACGAGCGCACCCAGATCACGCCGGGCAGCGCGTATGACCGCTTCGTCAAGGGCGACAAGAAGGCCCTCACGGAACAGCAGCAGCGCGGCATGAAGGCCTTTGCCGAGATTGGCTGCCAGTCGTGCCACTCCGGGCCCACCTTCGCCGGCCCGCCGCTGCCGGTCGGCACGCCGTTCCTGCAGAAGTTCCCGCTGAACACCGACAACCCGTACGTCGCGAAGTACGACCTGCTCGCGGACAAGGGCCGGTTCAACACGACCAAGAACCCGGCCGACGAGCACATGTGGCGGGTGCCGCAGCTCCGCAACCTGCTCTTCACGGCGCCTTACCTGCACAACGGCAGCGTCAAGACGATCCCGGAGATGGTGCGGCTGATGGCCAAGGTCCAGCTCGGCAAGGACTTGACCGAGGCACAGGTGGCCGATGTCTCGGCGTTCCTCGAGAGCCTGACGGGCGAGTTCCCGAAGGAGACCATGCCGCGGTTGCCGCCGACGCCGGGTGACCTGCTGAAATAGCGGAAGGACTCGATCGGCAGCGGGGATCCGCACCCGGTGGCCGGGGGCTGTACAATGCGCGCCTCCTGCATGGCCCCCCGGTTCCACTGATGCGCGTTACCCCGCTGCGGCTCTTCCTGCCGACGTTGTCGCTGCTTGCCCTCGCAGGTTGCAGCACCACGCAGACTTCCTGCGGCGGCGACACCGACTACCTGAAGGCCCAGGAGCGCCCGAGGCTGCAATTGCCCCCGGACGCCATGGCCAGCGAGCGCGCGACGCCGGTCGTCATCCCGGCGCCGGTGGCGGATCCGCAGAAGCTCGACCCGGAGCCGCACTGCCTCGACTACCCGCCGCCGTATTTCGCGAAGCAGGCGGCGGCAGGCGATTCGGCCGAAGCCGCGGTCCGCGCGTGGGCGGCCGCCTGGGCCCAGCGCAAACCGGACGTCGTGATGCAGTCGTACTCGCCGGCCTTCCAGGCGCCGGACGCGGCTGGGTCGGCCGCGTTCCTCGAGCAGCGCGAGGAGCAGGTCGCCACCGGCTCCCCACCGTCGGCCGACCTCCAGGAAGTCACGGTCAAGTCCGAAGGGGCGGACCGCCGGGTCGTGACCTTCGTGCAGGTCTTCGGCAAGGACCGCGTCCGCCGGGAGCTCACGCTCGTCCGCGAAGGGCAGGCGTGGAAGATCGTCTCGGAGCGAACGCTCTGAGCTCAGCGCACGCCGCAGGTCCCGCCGGTCGATCGGCAGGCGCATCACCGTGAGAAACACCTCCCTCCTGAGCAGCATCAGCCTCGCGCCCGGCACGCTGCGCGCCGTGCTCCTCGATCGCCTGACGCGGTCGCTGGGCAAGCATCCCGACACCGCGACCCAGCGCGACATCTACGACGCGCTCTCGCTCGCCGTCCGCGAGGAGCTGGCCGCGCGCTGGCTCGCCACGCAACGGCGCGTAGCCCAGGCAGGCGTGAAGCGGATCTGCTACCTGTCGGTCGAGTACCTGCTCGGTCGCAACCTCGTGAACGGCCTCTCCTCGCTCGATGGCGAGCTGGTGCAGGAAGCGCGCGACGCGCTGCAGGAACTCGGCTTCGACCTCGACCGCGTGGCGCAGGAAGAGATCGACCCGGGCCTCGGCAACGGCGGCCTCGGTCGCCTCGCGGCGTGTTTCGTCGACTCGCTCGCGACGCTGCAGTACCCGGCGGTGGGTTACGGAATCCGTTACGACTACGGCATCTTCACGCAGGCGATCGACGAGGACGGCCGGCAGCGCGAGATCGCGTCGAGCTGGCTCCGGCAGCGCAACCCCTGGGAAATCCAGCGCGACGACGCGCGCTACGTGATCCGGTTCGGCGGCCGCTGCATCGCGTCGCAGGACGCGCAGGGCCGCACGCGTTACCGCTGGACCGACACCCAGAACATCTGGGCGGTCGGCTACGACCAGTTCATTCCCGGCAACCGCGGCCCGACGGTGAATCACCTGCGGCTGTGGGCCGGCCGCGCCATCGCGCCGTTCAACGTCGAGGCGTTCAACGCCGGCCGTCACGCCGAGGCGTCGGTCGAGGACGTGGACGCGAAGAACGTCTCCCGCATCCTCTACCCGGACGACACGACGCCGCAGGGCAAGGAACTGCGCTTCAAGCAGCAGTACTTCTTCGTGAGCGCGAGCCTGCAGGACATGCTCGCGCAGCAGCTCGCCGAGGGTCGCTCGCTCGAGTCGCTGCCCGACTCGATTGCCATCCAGCTGAACGACACGCACCCGGCGCTCGCGATCCCGGAGCTCATGCGCCTGCTCATGGACGAGCACGAGATGGAGTGGGACCGCGCGTGGGACATCACGCGTCGCGTGTTCGCCTACACCAACCACACGCTGCTGCCCGAGGCGCTCGAAGTCTGGCCAGTGGCATTCTTCGAGCGGATCCTGCCGCGCCACCTGCAGATCATCTACCTGATCAATCGCGGGTTGCTCGAGGAGGTCGGCGCACGCCATCCGCACGACCACGACCGCCGCGGGCGCATGTCGCTGATCGACGAGGGTCACGGGCGCATGGTGCGCATGGCGCATCTCGCGGTGGTCGCGAGCCACACCGTCAACGGCGTGGCGAAGCTCCACTCGGAGCTCATGAAGCAGACGATCTTCGCGGATTACGCGGAGCTCTATCCGGACCGCTTTACCAACGTCACGAACGGCATCGCCGTGCGGCGCTGGCTGAAGCAGTCGAATCCCGGGCTCTCGGCGCTGCTCACCGAGCGGCTCGGCCACGCCTGGGAGAACGACCTCGAGGAGCTCGAACGCCTGCGCTGGGCGGCCGACGACGCGGAATTCCGCGCGCGGTTCGCGGCGGTGAAGACGGCCAACAAGCGCCGCCTGGCGGAGACGATCCAGCGGCGCGTCGGCATCGAGGTGGACCCGGCGTCGCTGTTCGACGTGCAGGTCAAGCGCATCCACGAGTACAAGCGGCAGCTCCTGAACCTGCTGTACGTGATCACGCGCTACAACCGGATCCGCAGCAATCCGGCGGCGCCCGTCGTGCCGCGCACGGTGATCTTCGCCGGCAAGGCCGCGCCGGGCTACACGATGGCGAAGGACATCATCAAGCTCATCAACAACGTCGCGCGTACGGTGAATGCGGACCGGAGCATCGGCGGCAAGCTGCGGGTGGCGTTCCTGCCCGACTACGACGTGTCGCTCGCACAGCGGATCATGCCGGCAGCGGACCTCTCCGAGCAGATCTCGACGGCGGGCATGGAGGCGTCCGGCACCGGCAACATGAAGCTGTCGCTCAATGGCGCGCTCACGATCGGCACGCTCGACGGCGCGAACATCGAGATCCGCGAGCAGGTGGGCGCCGAGAACATCTTCATCTTCGGGCTTACGGCCGACGAGGTCGCAGCCTACCGGCGGCGTGGCTATTCGCCGTCCGAGGTGGCGCGCGCGAACCCCGAGCTCGCGAAGACGCTCGAGATGATCGACTCCGGTTTCTTCACCCCCGGCAACCTCGCGGATGGCAAGCCCGTGGTGGACCGCCTGCTGAGCGAGGGCGAGCCGTTCTTCGTGCTGGCGGATTTCGAGGCCTACGCGGCTGCGCAGGATGCCGTGGACGAGCTCTATCGCAGCCCGGACGAGTGGTACCGCAAGGCCGTGCTCAACACCCTCAGCATGGGCATCTTCTCCAGCGATCGCAGCATCCGCGAGTACGCCCAGCGCATCTGGCGCATCAAGCCCGTGATGTGAGGAAAATTGGTGCCTGGCACCGATTTTCCGAACTAGACTGCACCCGTGGCTGCCCGACTCAAACTCACCGCCGCCGAGATCGACGCGCTGGTCAACGCCCGACACCCGGAGCCGCGCTCGCTCCTCGGCTACCACGAGTTCGCCCGCAAGGGCGAGCAGCCGGCCTGCATGGTCCGCGTGCTCGAGCCGGACGCGGAGCGCGTCGAGGTGCTCTGGGGAGACTCCGAATCCGCCAGCGAGCTGAAGCGCATCCACGAGGCGGGCCTCTTCGAAGGCCGGGTGCCGTACCGCCGCCCGCTCTCGCCCTACAAGCTGCGGGTGCGCTATCGAAGCGGCGTCGAGCTCACGAAGCACGACGCGTACTACTTCGGCCCGCAGCTCTCCGACTTCGACCTGTATCTGTTCGGCGAAGGCAACCACTACAGCATCTACTACAAGCTCGGCGCACATCCGACGGTGCTCGACGGGCTCGCGGGCACGCGGTTCGCGGTGTGGGCGCCGAACGCGGAGCGCGTGAGCGTCGTGGGTCCGTTCAACCTCTGGGATGGCCGCAAGCACGCGATGCAGGCGCGCGGCGCGTCCGGCATCTGGGAACTCTTCATTCCCGGCGTCGGGCCGGGCACCGCCTACAAGTACGAGATCCGGACGCGCGGCGGTGTCACGCTCCTCAAGGCGGATCCGTACGGCTTCGCGATGGAACTCCGGCCCGCCAACTGCTCGATCGTCGCATCGCTCGCCGCCTACGAGTGGAACGACGCAGCGTGGATGGAGCGGCGCCGCAGCTCGAACCACCCGGCCCTGCCCATCAACATCTACGAAGTCCACCCGGGTTCGTGGCGACGTCGTTACGACCGCAAGCCGCCGTTCCCGAACTGGCGCGAGCTGGCGGACGAACTCGTGCCCTACGTCAAGGACCTCGGCTACACGCACGTCGAGCTGATGGGCGTCGCCGAGCACCCGTTCGACGGTTCGTGGGGCTACCAGGTCGTGGGCTACTACGCGCCGACGTCGCGCTTCGGCTCGCCGCAGGACCTCATGTACTTCGTGGACCGCTGCCACCAGGCCGGCCTCGGCGTGATCATCGACTGGGTGCCCGCGCACTTCCCGCGTGACGAGCATGGCCTCGGCTGGTTCGACGGTACCGCGCTCTACGAGCACGAGGACCCGCGCCTCGGCGAGCACATGGACTGGGGCACGAAGATCTTCAACTACGGACGCCACGAGGTACGCAATTTCCTCGTTGCGAACGCGCTGTACTGGCTCGACCAGTACCACGTGGACGGGCTCCGCGTGGATGCCGTGGCCTCGATGCTCTACCTCGACTACAGCCGCAAGCCCGGCGAGTGGGTGCCGAACCGCTACGGTGGCCGCGAGAACCTCGACGCGATCGATTTCCTGCGACAGCTGAACATCGCGGTCGGCCAGTACCATCCCGGCGCGATGACGTTCGCGGAGGAATCGACGGCCTTCCCCGCCGTCACGCAACCCGCGCACCTCGGCGGACTGGGCTTCCACTTCAAGTGGAACATGGGCTGGATGAACGACACGCTGCGCTACGCGGAGCTCGACCCCGTGCACCGCAGGTTTCACCACGACCTCGTGACGTTCT
>JBBIVG010000175.1:0-7277 GCA_037439865.1 Nevskiaceae bacterium | reverse complement strand
ATCGCCGAGCCGGCGCGGCTGCGCGGCAGGAAGACGACCCCCACGCTGGACTGCAGTTCCATTCCTCCCGTCGGACATCCTGTCGGGGCATTCGGCCATCCGTGGGGATTCCGCTTCACGGGCACGCGAGGCATCACCTCCGCGGTGACGACGCGGCTCGGCCCGAACATGCTGCAGACGGATGCCCCGATCAACGAAGGCAATTCCGGCGGCCCGCTGATCAGCCTGGAGACGGGCCAGGTGGTCGGCATCAACACCGCGAAGATCAAGGAGCAGTCGGTCGAGGGACTCAGCTTCGCCGTGCCCATGCCCTACGCGTGCAAGGTCATCGAACTGCTCCGCGAGGACCGCGATCCCTCCCCTCCGTCGCACCTCGTGGATTTTGCAGTCGACGACAACGACGAACAGACCATGATCGTCGCTCGGTCGCAGCTGCCGGCCGGCACGCTCGACCTGCGGCCGGGCGACGTCGTCGTGGGCGTGGGCTCGCCCGAGCAGCCCGTGGCGACGGAGACGGACCTCGTGGATTCCCTGCGCGGGAAGCTGGACGCCGTGCGGCTGCGCGTGCTTCGCGACGGCGCGCAGGTCGACGTCCAGGGCCGGTGGCCGGCGGCGCCAAAGATCACGCAGCGAAACGCGCTCTGGATTTCGGGCGCCCTGATCGCCGAGGCCGATACCCTGACGAACGGCCTGATCGCGGGCTCGCCGGCCCTGATGGTGCACTACGTCAGCCCGGGCTCCGACGCCGAGTCCGCCGGCCTCATGTCCTACGATCTGCTGATGAACATCGGCCGCTCCCACGTGAACTCGCTCGAGAGGCTGCAGCAGCTCGCCAACGACGCCAAGGCCACGGACCAGCCGCTCGATCTGATGCTGCTGCGCCTGACCTCCGAGGACAAGGACGTGCTCTTCACCCACCAGCGGCGCCTGCTGCCGGTGGACGAGCTGCAGAAAGTCGGGCCCTGACGCGGCGCTTCAGTTCCGGGGAATCACACCGCAGACGATGCGCGCCCCGCCGCCGCCGAGAGGGGCGGGATGATCCGCGTGGTTGTCGCCTCCCGCGTGGACCATCAACGAGTGACCCGCGAGGTCCCCGAGCTTGAGGCGCGGAGCAAGGACCGGCTGGTTGGCGATGCCGTCCGGGCCTACGTACAGCGGCGGCAGGTCGCCGAGGTGACCGTCGCCCCAGGGAAACCCGTGGGCTTCCGTCTTCAGCGGGTCATAGTGCCCGCCCGCGCCCAAGGCGGCGACCTTCTTGCCATCCTTTTCACCCGGCTGGCAACTCGGGTTCTCGTGCACGTGGAAGCCGTGCAGTCCGGGTGGCAATCCGGCCAGCTCGGGCGTGAAGACGACGCCGTACTTCGACTCGGTGACGGCCACCTTGCCGACGGCGGTTCCGATGCCGTTTTCGTCCACGAAATTCATCGGAATGGTCACGACCGAGTCCGCCATCGCCGACAACGGTGCAGCGGCAAGCAGGGCTGCTATGGCAAGGTGGCGCATGGAAGTCCTCCTGATTCTCTACCCTGGGAACCTGTGTGACCCGCCCATGAGTCGATGGTTCCCGCCCTGCGCGGTATCATGAGCAACGGAGGATACGCGCCATGACCTTGAAGACTGCCGGACAGCTCATACAGGAAGCGAGGACCCGCATCCAGAACCTGACCGTCGACCAGGTGGCGGCGGAGCTCGGCGCCGGGAGTGCCACGATCGTGGACATCCGCGAGGCACACGAACTGCAGAATGGCACCATTGCCGGCTCGATCCACATACCGCGCGGCATGATCGAGTTCGCCGCGGATGCGAGCAGCCCATACCACCGGGTGGAATTCGAGCCGCACCGGCGCATCATCCTGCACTGCGCGTCCGGCGGCCGTTCGGCGCTCGCGGCTGACGCACTGAGGAACATGGGATACACGAACGTCGCGCATCTCGACGGCGGCATCAACGCGTGGACTTCCGCCGGCAAGCCCGTGATCAAGTCATAATGCATTTTCCACAAGCACACGGAGATTCTGAGCAATGAAGAACAAGATCCTGGCCGCCTGCCTCGCGGCGACCCTGGTCATTCCCGCGATCGCACTGGCCGAGCAGTCCGCTGCCAAGCCGGCCGCAGCCGCAGGCAAGGGCATGTCCGAGACGTCCACGGTCGAGCGGCGCGCCACGATCACCGCCATCGATACGGCACAGCGCCTTGTGACCCTGAAGGGCGAGCAAGGCACGGAGTTCCAGGTCGAGGTCGACCCGGCGGTCAAGAACTTCGACAAGCTGAAGGTCGGTGACGTCGTCGCCGCAACTTACACGGAGTCTCTCGCGCTTCGCATTGCGTCGCCGAAGGAAGCTACCCCTGGCGTCACGGAGTCGGTCAGTGGCACGCCGAGCCAGGGCCAGCGCAAGGTCGGTCGCCAGGTCACCGCGACGTTCAAGATCGAGGCGGTGGATGCCAAGGCGAACCAGGTCACCCTGAGCAACGGTGCCGGCCGCAGCAAGGTCATCGACGTCGTCAATCCGCAGGTCCAGGAGCGCCTGAAGACGCTCAAGCCGGGCGACATGGCCGTGATCACCTACACGGAGTCGCTGGCGATCAAGCTGGAGAAAGTCGGCGCGAAGTAACGGCTCTCGTTGGCCGCCGCGAGTCACCGTGACCGCGGCGGCCGGCGCGACCTCACCACGGCAACTCCTCGCCGTTCTGGTGCAGGAAGCGCCCCGTGGTCTCGAGCGTGAGTTCGTCGATCCGGCGGAGCAGTCCCCGCGCTGATTCCTCCGCATCGATCATGCCTTGCCCACCAGTCATGCCCGTGCGCACCGCGCCGGGATGCAGGATCGCCACCGCGATCCCGCGCGGCCTCAGGTCGCGCGCAAGCGAAACGCCTGCCGCATTGAGCGCCGCCTTGCTCATGCGGTAGCCGTAATAGGCGCCCGATCCGTTGTCGCCGATCGAGCCCATGCGGCTCGTGATGAGCGCGATCTTCGAGCCCGGATGGAGGCGTGGCAGGAGTGCTCGCGTCAGGAAAAGCGGCGCGACGGCATTGAGGTCGAACTGCGCGCGGACCGGGTCGACCTCGACATCGTCGAGCCCGTCGGGCACGAGCATGCCGGCGATGTGGATGAGCACATCGATGTCGTCCGCACCGAGTCGTCCGGCGAGCCGGGTCCAGGATCCGGGCTGGGCGACGTCGACCCCGCTTTCCACCCGGACACCGAGTGCGTCGAGTTCCGGTGAGGTCCTGCGGCAAACGGCCACGACGACCGTGCCCCGGCTCCGCAATTGACGCGCGAGTTCCAGGCCGATTCCACGGTTGGCTCCCGTGACGACTGCAACACCCATGCGTCCCTCCTCCAGAAAAGCGGTTGCCCTGCAGAGGATAGCGAACGGCATGCCGGAAAGTCCGATATTGCCGTTCCGCGACCGCGGAGTATCCTCCGCGCCGGACCCGGGTCGCCGGGTCGAACCCGCACAGGATTCCCCATGAACATCCGACAGGCGCCCCTGCTGCTCACCGCGGCTCTCCTCGGCTACTGCGCATCCGTCCTTGCAGCCGCGGACGGTTCACAGCTCGAACTTCCAGCCGGCGCCACGGTCGCCATCGTCGTCTTCGAGGACCTGCAGTGCCCGGACTGCGCGCGGTCCCACGCCGGAATCGTCGAGGCGGCCCAAACGAACGACGTCCCGCTCGTGATCCACGATTACCCGATCAGGCGCCACAAGTGGGCCTTCGACGCGGCGGTTTACGGCCGCTACTTCAAGTCCCTCTCACCGTCGCTCGTGGACGAGTACCGCACCTACATCTATGCGAACCAGCCGGACATCACTCCGGAAACGCTCCGCGGCGTCGTCGAGAAGTTTGCCCGGGAGCACGCGGTGGAACTGCCCGCCGACGTCGATCCCGACGGCAAGTTCCGGGCCAGCGTACAGGCCGACTTCGACCTCGGAACGAAGATTCAGCTCGAATATGTCCCGCTCATCTTCGTGATCGGTACCGGCAGCGGCGCAGCGCACTTCGTCGAGGTGCACGATCCAGAGCGTCTCGGTGACGCCATCGCGAAGATGCGGGAGTCGTCCGCGCATTAGTGCCCGTCCCGACGCGGAGGACACCGAATGAAGTACCGACTGCTCGGCAATACCGGCCTGTACGTCTCCGAACTCTGCCTCGGCACGATGACTTACGGCGCCGCGGGCTTCTGGGAGGTCATGGGCGGACTGAAGCAGGACGCGGTCACGGCGCAGGTGAAGCGTGCGTTCGAGGCCGGCATCAACTTCATCGACACGGCCAATGTGTATTCCTTCGGCCAGTCCGAGACGCTGGTCGGCCAGGCGATCAGGGATCTCGGCCTGCCCCGCGACCAGCTCGTGGTGGCGACGAAGGCCACCGGCCCGATGAACCAGCTTCCGAACGGGCGCGGGCAGTCCCGCTACCACCTCATGAACGAGATCGATGCCAGCCTCGAGCGACTGCAACTCGATCACGTCGACCTCTATCAGCTGCACGCGTTCGACCCGCTGACGCCGTTCGAGGAGTCCCTTGCGACGCTGAACGACCTCGTGCGTTCGGGCAAGGTGCGATCGATCGGCCTGTGCAACATGGCGGCCTGGCAGGTCATGAAGGCGCTCGCCGTCTCGGACCGCCGGGGCTGGGCCCGCTTCGAAAGCGTCCAGGCGTACTACACCATCGCCGGGCGCGATCTCGAGCGCGAAATCGTGCCGCTGCTGCAGGACCAGCGGCTCGGCCTCATGGTCTGGAGTCCCCTCGCCGGCGGGCTCCTGACCGGCAAGTTCGCACGCGAGGGTGCTGCAGCGGCTGGAGCGCGCCGCGCAACCTTCGACTTTCCGGTGGTCGACAAGGAGCGGGCGTTCCGCTGCATCGACGCAATGCGGTCCATCGCGGAACGTCACGGCGCGTCGGTCGCCCAGGTGTCGCTCGCCTGGCTCCTCAGCCGGCCCTGGGTCACGACAGTCATCATCGGAGCCCGATCGATGGAGCAGCTCGAGGACAACATCGCCGCGAGCCGCCTCGAGCTGACCGCGGGCGAATTCGCCGTGCTGGACGAAGTGAGCCAGCTGCCTAAGGAGTACCCGGGCTGGATGCTCGAGATGCAGGGAGCGTACCGCGCCACGCCGCCCGCGACACCGTGAGGAGAGGGGCGAAAGGTACGGTGTCTTTTTCCGCGCGCTGCGCCGCCTTTCCACCGGCAGGCATGCTGCAATAGACTCGCGGGCAACTCGAAATCAGCCGCCGGGAGTCCACATGAACGTTCTTCGCCTCGGGTTGGCCACCGCCGCCCTGCTCGCATCGTCCCTGTCCCTCGCCCAGGCTCCGGAAGCCGGCACCACCCCCGAAGCGGCTCCCGCAGCGACGGCGGCGCCTGCTGCACCGGCCCCGAAGCTCAGCTACACGGACGATTACCGAATCTCCGTGGATGACGATGCGAACTCCGACGGTGACATCGTCTTCCGCGTGACGATCAAGAACGGCGAGGCGAAGGACGTCACCGCCAGCATCAAGAAGGGCACGAGCGAGAACGCCGTGGCCCGCGAGATCAAGAAGGCATTCGAGCAGCAGCTCGGCACGAAGAACTACAACATCGAGATGGAAGACGGCGAGAACGTGATCATCGAGCGCAGCGGTGGCAAGTCCGACACCTCGATCGTGCTCGTCAGCAACTCCGTCAAGAACGTGGAAGTCAAGGTTCACCGGGACTGAGGTGAATCTCGCCCTCGTCGCCCGGATCATCTCGGAAGGCTTCCTCCCGGCGAAGTCAGCCCTGCTGCAGGGACCGGTGCGGCCGGTCACCGGGCCGGCATCACCAGACCGCGTCCGAGGCATGCTGCTCGGGCTCGCCGTCGGTGATGCGCTCGGATACCCGAGCGAAGGCCTGACGGCCTCCGAGCGCGAAGAGATCTGCGGCGAGATCCGCGATTACCTGCCGAACCCGCACGCGGCCGGCAGCCGGGTCGGGCTGCCGTCCGACGACAGCCAGCTGGCTTTCTGGACCCTGGAAAGCCTCCTCGAGCGCGGCGAACTCGATCCGGAGGACCTCGCACGATGTTTCGCTGAGCGCCCGATATTCGGGATCGGGGGTAGCGTGCGGAAGTTCCTCGAAAATCGTGCGGCAGGCGTCACGCCTTGGTACCGCTGCGGCGTCGAAAGTGCGGGCAACGGTGCGCTGATGCGCATCGCGCCGATCGTTCTGCTGCACCCGCGCGGCACGAGCGCTGCGCTGTGGCTCGACGCGGCACTCGCGTCGATCGTGACGCACCGGGACGCCTGCTCGGTCGCTTGCTGCGTCGCGTTCGTGGATCTCCTCGCGCAGCTGCTGCGGCTGCCCGGGCCACCGTCGCCGGAGTGGATGACGACCACGTTCGTCGAGACCGTGCGCCTGGTCTGCACCGATGAAAGCTATCGGCCGAGGAGCGGCCGGTTCACCGAGGTCGAAGGCCCTTTCCCCGACTATCTCGAGCACGTGCTGGCCGAGGCGCGGCGTCGCGACTGGAATCCACGCGAGGGCTGCGAGGCCTGGCAGTCGGGCGCGTTCCTGCTCGAGACGGTGCCGAGCGTGCTCTGGATCCTCGCCCGCTGCGCCCACGATCCCGAGGAAGCGATCGTCCGCGCCGTCAACGACACCGTGGATAACGACACCGTCGCTGCGATCGTCGGCGCAGCGGTCGGCGCGCTGCACGGCGCGGCGGCGCTGCCACAGCGATGGCGGCTGGGTCTCCTCGGGCGAACCGGCGCCGCGGACGATGGGCGGGTGTTTCGCCTCATCGAAGCCGCGGTCGCAACCTGATGCGTCGGGCTCTTTCTTGCCGACTGCCGCCGACGCGTTCGCGTCAGAGATCGTCGGCGGCGATGGCGAATATGGTCCGGGCGCCTGCCGTCGCGGGGCCGGACGCCGCCACGGCAAATGGCAGGACCTGCTCACAATAAAAGCGCGCCGTCGCCAGCTTCGCATCGAGGAATCCGCGCGCGTAGCCGAGCGGGCCGTCGGCCGCTCGCAGCCGCACGGCCGCGATGGCACCTTGCGACAGGAGATAGGCGGCGAGAACGCCTCCGAAGAGCCGCTGGTATGCGGTCGCACCGGCCGCGCAGTCGAGAGGCAGCCCCTCGCCGTGCGCACGCACCCACTCGGTTGCCCTGGACAACGCGTCGCCACCGCGCCCAAGGCTTCGACCGAGATCCGCCGCTTCGCCGCCGAGTGAAACGAGTTCCTGCGCGAGCACCTGCACGCGCCCGATCACCGCGACGACCGCTCGCCCATCGCCCTGGGCGAGCTTGCGA
>JBBIVG010000174.1:2666-7332 GCA_037439865.1 Nevskiaceae bacterium | reverse complement strand
CGCCTGAAACGAAGACCGACGGGATGTTGAGGCGCATGGCCGCCATCAGCATGCCGGGCGTGATCTTGTCGCAGTTGGAGATGCACACCATGCCGTCGGCGCAGTGGGCGTTCACCATGTACTCGACGCTGTCCGCGATGACCTCGCGCGAGGGCAGCGAATAGAGCATCCCTTCGTGCCCCATCGCGATGCCGTCGTCCACCGCGATGGTATTGAACTCGCGGCCGATGCCCCCGGCCCGGGCGATTTCGTCCGAGATGAGCCGGCCGAGATCACGCAGGTGCACGTGCCCAGGCACGAACTGCGTGAACGAATTGACGACAGCGATCAGCGGCTTGCCGAAGTCGGCCTCCACCATGCCCGTTGCACGCCACAACGCGCGCGCTCCGGACGCGAGCCGGCCCTGGGTCACCGTCGCCGAACGATACCTGCCGCCTGCCATCGCGGTTCCTCCGCGCGCACCCTCGTCAGCGGGACTTGCGCGCCGTGTACCAGATGGGCGAACTCCAGGCCCGCTCCTGGATCGCGACCGGCAATCCGCCCGGGATTTCGATGCCGAGCTTCGCGGCGTCGCGCGTGCTCCAGCGCGGCGTCGGAATCTCGATGACGCGAGCGTAATAGAACGCGTCGAGCGCCGGGTCGAAATCCGGGTCTTTCCAGACGACCGACAGTTCCGAGGCGCCGATCGTGTTCTCGTAGGTCGCCTTCTTCACGTCCACGGTGTTGCCGACCGGGGGCAGTTTGCCCCTGGCGTCGGGCTTGCGGCTGCCGCTCCATGCGACGTCGTAGACCTTCTCGTGCTGCGCGCCCGACGCGTCCACCCAGCCCTTGATCAACTGCACCCGGTCGAGGTTGCCGCTCAGGGGATCCTTGAGCGCCCACACCATGAATGTGGGTGCCTTGGCCTTTCCCGCCACCGGCAGGTCGCGACCCATGGGCACGCCGCGGGCGTAGCCCGCCTTGACGAAGTCGGCGCTGCGGACGTCGGCCGGCTTGAAGCCCCAGCCTCCGAAGAATCGCACCTTGATGTGGGGCCCGGAGGTGCCGAACGTTTCCTTGCGAAGCATCGCGTCGTAGATCGCCTCGCGCGTGTTCTCCGGCGCCCAGACGCCGGCGAGGCCGCCCGAGCTGAACTCGCGCACCTGCTGCACCTGGCCCGCCGGCTGGCCCGGGAAGCCGTTCAACCGGTGCGACGGGTCGAACTCGGCGCCGAACTTGCCGGTGTAGTTGTATTCCTCGTTGGTGGCCGCGGCATTGTGGGTGTCCGAGTCACCGATGAAGCCGTACTTGAAGGGATTGCCCTTGCCCTGCGCCTCGAGCGACAGGCCGTCGAGCAGGGCGCGCCGCACGTAGCTGCCCACGTGGTTTTTCGGTCGCTCGGAGTCCGCGGACAGCGTGTAGTCCCAGAGTTCGAAGCCGGCGAACTCGTCGTTCGGCGACAGCTCCGGCATCGTCTCGGATGTGCCCTTGATCTGCGAGATCTCGTAGAGCGGCTCGTTCCTCGCGCGCTCGGCGACGTAGGCCGGCGTGAGCGGCTTCCCGTAGGAATCCGACAGCGAGAACATCAGGCCGTCGCTCGCGTTCGCGTTGTGCGGGATCGCGAGCAGCGTCGCGCCCTTGTCACGCTGCGCCTGCATCCAGCTCCAGAGATCCTCAGGCTTCTCCGTGTCGAGCGCCGACAGCACCAGGTCGGGGACGTGGGTTGCGTCGCGGAACACCACGACGCGGTGCAGGTTTCGCTTGTTCGGGTTGGAGGTCCACTCGAACGCCGGGAACGTCGTGAAGCGGCCAGGCCGATAGTAGGCGTCGGCGGTCTTCACGATTTCGGCCCAGATCGTGCGGCTGATCTCCGGGTCCGTCATCGCCGGGTCGACCTTGTGCGCGCTCAGGTCGCGCAGGATCTGTGCGAACGCCTCCATGGCCACCTTCGGGTCGGACGACGTGACCCGCTTCGCGATCTCGGTCCGGCTCAACGGGCTCGACGGGTCGCGCATCTTCTGGAACACGCCCATGAACTCGGCGTGGTCGGCCACGGCGTAAAAGTCGAGCGGCGTGACGATCCTGATCATCTGTCCCGGGGCCAGTCGGCTCGCCGGGATCGGCTCCCCCTGGGCCCACTTGTAGGCATCCGACGGGACCGTCAACGTTCCGTTCGTGTACGCGTCGAACGAGTATCCCGTGTGGACGTGAACCGCGCCGAAGTACGCGTTGCCCAAGGTATTGGGCGCGGGACGGTCGGCCGCGGCCGCCACTGACGCTGCCAGAACCGCAATCGCAACAACTACGCACCCGCCTAGGCGACCGGAGACGCGATTCATGTGCCCTCCTCGAGGCAAAAATTCCTGTTCACGCGCCGGCGTTGCCGGGCGTCGCAGCGCCCGGCCGACGAATCAGAGCACACCTCGCTTCAGCACTGCAACGTCGCCGGCGAACGGCAGCTCCGAGTCGATGTCGTGCCCCAGCATCGCCACGGTGGGCTGCATGCCGGGTTCGCTCGCGGTGCAAGATGCGCCTCAGCGCAGACGCCTCGCGATCACGAAAGCGGGGTCAGGTGCATGTGTCCGTGGTGCTGATGCGGCGCGGACAGCGGATGCGTGTCACTCGCTTCGACGCCGATCAGGTTGATCTGGCCGTAGGAGACACCGCGCTCGGCGCGAATGCCCTCGGCGAACGACCGCACCGCCGCCGTGGGCCCCTTGAGGAACATGTTCTCCAGGCAGTGCTCGTGATCGAGGTGCACATGGGTCGTCGCGATCACGAGACCGTGGTGCGAGTGCTGCGCGGCCGTCAGTCGCTCCGCCAGTTCGCGGACGTGGTGGTTGTAGACATAGGAGAGACTGGCGACACATTGGGAGCGCGCCGATTCGCGCGTGCGACTCGCGTCGACCTCCCGCCGCAGGATGTCACGCATGGCTTCCGAACGGCTCGTGTACCCCCGAGCCTCGATCAGCTCGTCGAACGCCTTCGCGAGATTCTCGTCGATCGACATCGTGATTCGTTCCATGGTGTCTCCGCTCAGCCTCGCTTCGATCCGCAGACCGGGCAGGCCTGCATTGACAGAGGACGCTCGAGCTGGCACTGCGCCAGCAGGGCGTCGTTTGAAAAGATCTCACTCGTTGCCCCGTCCGCCATCACCGCACCCTCGAACAGGACGATCGTCCGGGGACAGAGCTCGAGGACCATGTCGAGGTCGTGACTCGTGAAGATCCGCGTATGGCGAAATCCCGCGAGCAATCCGATGAGCTGGCGTCGCGCGTGCGGATCGAGCCCGCTCGTGGGTTCGTCCATCACGAGGACGTCGGGCAACATGGCGAGGACACCCGCGATTGCGGCCCGCTTCTTCTCGCCGCCGGACAAGCGGTAGGGCGGCTTGGCGCGGACGTGCCAGATGCCCACGTGCTCGAGAGCGGCGTGAACGCGCCGCTCCACTTCGGATTCCGGCAACCCCTGGTTGCGCGGGCCGAACGCGACGTCGTCATACACGGTCGGCATGAAGAGCTGGTCATCGGGATCCTGGAATACGAGGCCAACCGCGCGTCGAATGTCCGGCAGGGTTTCCCGGGTCAGCGGCGTCTCGCCGATGCGTACCTCGCCTTGAGTCGGCGCCAGGTGACCGTTCAGGTGCATGAGCAACGTCGACTTGCCGGCGCCGTTGGCACCGATGATCGCGACCGACTCCCCGTGCGTGATGCGAAAGGACACGTCCTGCAGAGCGACCGTGCCATCCTCGTACACGTGCGTCAGCCCGCGAGCTTCCACCAGGTGATGGCTCATCGCAGAACCCCGAGTGCCGCCTCGCCCAGCCAATGGGTCAGGTCCTGGGTGCGCAGGAGCAGGAAGAGCGTGCTCCAGCCGGCGACATAGATACATTCGCGCGCACCGAACTGCGTGCGGGTCCCGCCCCGGAAGTCGCCGGTGAATCCCCGGGCACACATCGCGAGATAGATCCTCTCCGCGCGATCCCATGTCCTGAGCAGCAGGCGTCCTACGAGCGTCCCGTAGAGGCGAATCGATAGCGGTCGCCCGCCGCCGCGCTGCTCGCGCGCGGTCGTCATCCGCAGGGCCTCTTCGCCGAGCACCACGAGGTAGCGGTACATGAAGAGAAGCTGGACGGCGAGCGGCTGCGGCATACCCAGGCGCTCGAGCGCACCGCACAGGGCAGAAAATCCGGTGACGGCGACCAGCAGCACGGCGGCGGCTGTCGCGAGCAGCGCGCGCAGCGCGATCGAGAGCAACGACACCTGGCCACCGCTGATCACAAGTCCTCCAAGCTGCAGCATGGGTTCGCGGTCGAACCACAGGTTCGGCAGTCCGATCAGGAGCGCCGCCGGCAGCACCAGGGCCACCTTGCGCGCCACGTAGCCGACCGGGAGTCCGCCGGCCGTGACGATCGCGATGGGAAAGACGAAGAACGGCAGCAGTGGGGCGAGCGCGTAACGGTCGTAGGACATCGCGCACACGATGAACACGAGCGTAACGAGCACCTTCGCGCGCGGGTCGAGCCGGTGCAGCGGCGAGTCCCCGTATGCCAGGAGGTCGAGGCGACGGAAGTCGAGCAGCCCAGCGACGCCAGCCGCAGCCGTCACGGCGCCTTCCGATTGCGCTTCAGCGCCAGTCCGACGAGCAGCGCCAGCGCGAATGCGATCGCGCCACCGACCAGCCCGGC
>JBBIVG010000174.1:0-2656 GCA_037439865.1 Nevskiaceae bacterium | reverse complement strand
GAGGTGCCGAGTCGGTCATTGCGCTCGAGCGCCGTCCGCTCCGGGCGCGACTGCGGTTTCGCAGTGTCGCTGTCCCCTCCATCACGGAACCCGTAATGCGGCAGCATGGCCGCGCGCGCCTGCAGCCGCGCCAGCGCGGAATGCAGGCGGGAATCCGCCGACCCGGCGTCTTTCGCGCCCGTGACATGGGCGATCGACCATTCGAGCCCGTCCGGCTGCCGGGATGCGAACCAGGCACCGACGCCGCCGAGTCCAATCGCCACGCACAGGAACACCGCCGCCGTGGCGAGCGTCGGACGCCGCGCTGGCGCGTGGGTCACGACGACCCCGGGTCGCGCGGCGCGCACGAACCCGACGACCGCGGCGGTGACGAGTCCTTCCACGATGCCGATCGCCAGGTGGATCGGCAGCATGAAGAGCACGAACGCCCCGAACGGCAGCGCCGAGATGTGGGAACTGACCGTCTGCAGCACCACTGCGAATGCGCCGAGCTGGAGCGAGATCACGGCGGACGCGACTGCCGCCAGCGTCGCGCGGCCTGGACCCGGCGCCACGCCGGCAAGGCGGCGATAGATCGGGTAGCCGACGAATGCCGGGAAGAAGCCCAGGTTGAAGATGTTGCATCCCAGTGCCAGCAGTCCCCCGTCGGCGAAGAACAGCGCCTGGACGATCAGCACCGAGGCCATGACCAGGAACGCCGCATGCGGGCCGACCAGGATGGCGAGCAACAGCCCGCCGCCGAGATGGCCGCTCGACCCGGTCGCGGGGATGCTGAAATTGATCATCTGCGCCGTGAACAGGAAGGCGCCGAGCACGCCCATCAGCGGTATCCGGCGGTCGTCCGGGGAATCACGAAGGCGCCGCGAGCAGTGCACGGCCACGACCGCCGTGGCGGCCCACATCGTTGC
Source organism: Nevskiaceae bacterium (assembly GCA_037439865.1). Lineage (GTDB taxonomy): Bacteria > Pseudomonadota > Gammaproteobacteria > Steroidobacterales > Steroidobacteraceae > RPQJ01. The sequence continues at coordinate 1,748 of JBBIVG010000174.1, read as the reverse complement.
GCCTACGGTCGGCGACAGCAGCGCATCAGCCATGTGCACGAGCCAACCTCCGCCAGGAGACGCCGCCACGCGATCCACGCAGCCGGTCGTGCGTCCACGTGTCGTAGGAACTATCTAAGCATTATTCTTACACACCGACGATGGCGTGGTCGACATCTCGTCGCGTCTGGTTTCAGCGGCGCAGGTACCAGCCCAGCAGCAGCAGGCCGACGGCGGCGATCCAGCTGCCGGCGACCCGGGCCGCCACGCGCATCCATGGCGCACGCAGCGCCACCACGGCACCGGTCACCAGCGCCATCGCGACGAAGGTGGATGCGGCGATGCCGAGGACCGCGAGTCCCTCCCCGTTCACCGCGGCGATACCGGTACCGTTCATCCAGCCGTGCAGCACGCCGAGCAGCAGTGCAAGCGCCGCGAGTCCGGCCGGCGGCACGCGCAGATCGGCGGCCGCGAGAGCGCCGAGCAGAATGGCCGAGCCTGCAGCGACCGGTTCGGCAAGACCCGGCCCCGCGGCCCAGTAACCGGCCAGGCCGCCACCCAGCCACGCGAACGGCAGGACCAGCAGCACGCGCCTGCCTCCCTCGGCGCCGTTCAATCCGCCGAGCACCGCCAGAGCGACGACCGGCAGGACGTCGTCCAGGCTCAGGAAGAAGTGCGAAATGCCGTCGTACAGCGGCCCGAGTCCCGTCGTCACCAGGTGTGCCGAAGCGAGTGGCGGCCAGAGTCCGAGGACGGACGCGAGCATGAGCGAGGCCGTGCCGCGCCCCCGCCGGGAATCGCCGCTCACGAGATTGCAGCCGCCATGAAATAGACACCCGCACCGGCGACCACGACGCCCAGGGCTCGCAGCACCAGTCGGCCCGCCGGCCAGCGATGCACCAGTCCGATCGCGATGCCTGTTGCGTGGAGGCAGCCGGTGGCCATCACGAATCCGAGGCTGTAGGTCAGGCCACTCTGCCCCGGCGGCAGCTCCGTGCCGTGCGCATAGCCGTGGAAGATCGCGAAGAACCCGACCATGGCGGCGGCCACCCAGAGCGGCGGGCGCCAGGCCACGGCGACCGCGAGCCCGAGCGCCAGCGCGGAGACCGCGATGCCGATCTCCATTCCGGGCAGCGCAACGCCGACGAGCCCGAGGAACCCGCCGAAAGCCATCACGAGAGGAAACGTGACCGGCAGCGCCCAGATTGCGGGCCGGCCGAGTTGCGCTCCCCACAAGCCGACCGCGATCATCGCGACCACGTGGTCGAGCCCCGAGACCGGGTGCAACAGCCCGGTAACGAAGCCTGCCGCCTGGCCCCTCTGCGCATGCGCGAGCGCGGGCGCGCAGCAGGCCAGCAACGCGAGCGCGAACGGGACCGTGAGCAGTCCGGGAATGCGCCGGGAATCCGTCATGCGCCGACTCCAAACATGACCAAGGTGCGCTGGATCGCCCAGAAAGCGCCCAGCGAACCGACGACGTAGCCCGGCAGCATCTGCACGGGACGCGGCCAGCGGATCTCGAGAATCCTGAAGGCGCGTTCCAGCAGTATCACGACGATCACGAAGGCCAGTTGGCCAGCTTCCACGCCGAGGTTGAAGAACAGCAATGAGACGGGAATCTCGCGCTGGGGCAATCCCATCGTCGACAGCCCGGCCGCAAATCCGAACCCATGCAGCAGGCCGAAGACGAACGCCACGACCCACGGATGGCGGATCGTGAAGCTCGTGCCGCCGCGCCAGGCTCGCACGATCTCCGGGCCCAGGAAAAG
>JBBIVG010000173.1:0-7351 GCA_037439865.1 Nevskiaceae bacterium | reverse complement strand
GCTGCGGGGTGACCAGCACTAGTTTGCCTCCTCAATAAACTCGGCCGTGTCGAGGTCCTTCACGGCGTGACGAGTGGCGAGAAGGATGGCAAGCAGGGTCACCAGTCCGGCTAATAGCGCGTAGATGCGCTGCACGCCAAGCACATCCACTCCCCAACCAACAAAACTCATGGTCAACATCGGTCCTCCATTCCAGATGGTTGCCTCGAGGCTGAAGACGCGGCCGCGTTGGCTGGCTGGAATCTTGCGCTGAACAACGGTGTTCACCAGCGGTGGTAGCGGACCCCAGGAAAATCCGAGGATGGCACCGCACACAAACATCACTGGTTGCGGGGGCAGGAACGCCATGGGAATCATGGGTAGCGCCACGCCAAGCAGCGCGAATCGCAGAATGGAGGCGTAGCTCATTACCTTGGCGAACTGTTCAAACAGGAAGGCGCCAACCATAGTGAAGAAGGCCATGTCAAAAAGGAGGAAGCCCATCGACTGGGCATCGTGGATGCTTGCGTAGTAGTTGGGCAGCACCACCATCTCGGTTGGAAGATAGATGGTTGCGAGCACCGTGAACGCACCCATCAAAACCAGAACCGACGGCGCGCGGAACATTACCTTGAAGCCGGTGAGCACGTAGTGAATCCAGTGGCGAGCTTCCTCGTCGTCAGCATGCGCCTCGTGGTGCTCCTTGACGCGAATGGCCAGAGTTATCAGCACCGAGATAATCTCCATTGCGGCAACCACGTAGAAGGCATTGAAAATGCCAACCAGGTTTACGAGCACTGCGGCGAGGGCCGGACCAACGGCGAATCCGCCGGCGGCAATGGATTCGTGCAGGCTGTTGGCCTTTTCCAGCGATGTCGTGGTGCCATTAACCACATCGGGGATTAGAGACTTTCGGGCGGACATAGAGCCACCGCCGAGCAGGCCGCGCAGCGTGGCCAGCACAAACAACATTGGAACGGTCATGTTTCCCGTTGCAAAAACAATCGGGAAAGCCAGGCTAACTACGATTGGGGCGGCCTGCATCAGAACGGCGGAGCGCCGGCGACCGAATTTGTCGATGAAGGACCCCATGAGCTGGACCGGCCGGCCCTCGTCGCGCTGGCCGCACTGGTGGTCGCCGCCAGTGGCTGTGTCTATCGCCCGACCATCCAGCAGGGCAACCTGCTCCTGCAATCCGACATCGACCAGGTCAAGCCCGGGATGACCCGCAGCCAGGTCCGTTACATCCTTGGCACTCCGATGGTGACGGACCCGTTCGAGCCGAATCGCTGGGACTACATCTATACGCTGCGGCAAGGACGAAGCACGCACGTCGACCGCTCGCACTTCGTCGTCCACTTCGAGGGCGACAAGGTGAGCCGGGTCGAGAGCCGCGACATGATCGAGGAGACGGAAACCCAGAAGATCATCCGCAGGCAGCGCGAAAGCGCGGCGGCGGCCGCGGCCACCGTGAGGTCTCCGCCCGCGGCGGCCCCCGCCGAAGCGCCGGCACCGTCGGCTGCCCCCGCGACCCAGCCACCTCCGCCAGCGACCGAAAAGCCCCCGGGCGGCGGTTGACGAGTCAGCGACGCCGGCCGGCGGCCGGCTTGCCGGTCGAATGCACTGCCGCCGCGCGGCGGCGGCGCGTCTCCCTCGGGTCCGCCTTGAGCGGCCGGTAGATCTCCACGCGGTCGCCCGGGCGCACGACTTGTCCCTGTGACACGACCCGACCGAACACCCCGAGGTCGAGTTCCCGCCCGGCGAGTTCGGGACAGTCGCGCAGGAGACCCGCGGCTTCGACAGCCTGCCGCGCCGTCAAGCCCTCACGAAACTCCACGACGACGACCCGCTGCCGCTCCGGCAGCGCGTAGGCCACCTCGACGGTGCGCGGCTCACGAGCCGCCATGGACGATCCGGGCCCGCGCGATGAACGCGTCGATCAGCGTGTTGCAGCTCTGCTCGAACGCCTTGCCGAACAGCATCGAGATCACCGGGTTCGCGAACTCGAAGCGCATCTCGAGCTCGACCTTCGTGCCCGCCGAGCCGATCGGCGTGAAGTTCCAGCGGCCATCGAGCAGGTGGAACGGGCCTTCGACCAGCTGCATCGTCATGTAGGACGGCCGCAGGAACGTGTTGCGGGTCGAGAACCGCTCGCGGACTCCGCTGCGCTGCATCTCCATGCTGGCGCGCAGGTCGTGGTCCGACTTCTCGTGCAACCGGGCGCTGGCCACCCACGGCAGGAACTCGGGGTAGCGTTCGACGTCGATCACGAGATCGAACATCTGCTCGGGGCTGAACGTGACGAGCGCGCTGCGCCGGACTTCTCGGATGGCCATCGGGATCCCTCAACGCGGCGCAAGTGTATGCGGGACGGCTAGAATGCGCGACCAGCCCGGATGCACCGCCATGGCCGCCCCAAGCAAGGACAAGAGCAAGGAGACTCCCGCGATCGCGCTCAACAAGCGCGCGCGGCACGAGTATTTCATCGAGGAGAACCTCGAGGCGGGGATGGCGCTGCAGGGCTGGGAGGTGAAGAGCCTCCGCGCCGGCAAGGCGCAGATCACGGAAGGCTACGTGCTGGTGAAGAACGGCGAGGCGTGGCTCATCGGCGCTCACGTCACGCCGCTCAAGACGACCTCGACGCACGTCGTCGCGGACCCGACGCGCACCCGCAAGCTGCTCCTGCACCGCCGCGAGCTCGACCGGCTGATCGGTGCCGTCGAACGCAAGGGCCACACCATCGTGCCGCTCAAGCTCTACTGGAAGAACGGCAAGGTGAAGCTCGAGATCGGGCTCGCGAAGGGCAAGCAGGCCCACGACAAGCGCGCGACCGAGAAGGACCGCGACTGGCAGCGCGAAAAGTCGCGGTTGATGAAGGTTCGCCGGTAGCCTTGCATTCCCGTCCCCGGCCCCTACACTAGGGGCGTCCATCTGGGGGCGACCGGTTTCGACGTGGGTCGCGAAACTTCAGGTGCATGCCGAGGTGCAAGGTTCCTCGTTAAACCGCTTGCAAACAACTAGTTGCCAACGAAGACAACTACGCTCTGGCGGCTTAATCCCGCCTAACCCTCGACTGGCATGTGCTTGTGCATCCAGACCCGAGGGACGCGCTCACAAGCTCGCGGGTCCAGTGTGCTGAGGGCTGGCTCGCTAAAACGATCCTGAGCTGGTCGTACGTCTTCCCTGCCGCTCGGGTAGCGTCCGACGAGAAACAAAGAGACGGCTAAGCATGTAGGTCCTGGAACGTAGGGCTTGCGGACGCGGGTTCGATTCCCGCCGCCTCCACCATCACCCATCCCCCGGCCAAAGTGCCGGGGGATCTTCACGTCGCCGTCCACTCGGCAGTTCGTGGCAATTCGAGACACAGGTGCATCCCGCCCCAGGTTAGGGTCCTGGTGTCGTGCAAGAGCGTGCTGATGTCTGGCGCGCCGCCATCGACGAGACTAATATGCCTTACGTGCATTATTGGCTCTCAGGCTTCCGTGTTCATGTCTGAAGCATGATTACCGCATCACAGCTGCGCGCCGCCCGGGCGCTGCTCAGCATCGACCAGAAACACCTCGCGGACCGCGCGCGGCTTTCACTGCCGACGATCCAGCGCATGGAAGCGAGCGAGGGCGTAATCCGCGGCAACGTGGACTCGCTCACGAAGGTCGTTCAGGCCCTCGAGGACATGGGCGTTGAGCTGATCGGCGACGGTGCCGCGAGTGCAGCCGGCGGTCGCGGCGTCCGCCTGCGTGACCGCGCTGCTCGCGCCTAGCCCGTCATCCCAGGCCGTCCTGATCGCCATCCGACAGCGCAGCCAGGATCCCGGCGAGGATGCGCGTCGGTGACGGCGGGCAGCCGGGCACCACGACGTCCACCGGGATGACGTTCGCAACTGCGCCGCAGCTGGCGTAGCCCTCGCCGAATATCCCTCCGCACGCGCCGCAATCACCGACCGCGACCACGAGCTTCGGATCGGGAGTGGCGTCGTAGGTGCGCCGCAGGGCCACCTCCATGTGCCGCGAGACCGGGCCCGTGACGAGCAGCAGGTCTGCGTGACGCGGGCTCGCGACGAACCGGATCCCGAGCGCCTCGACGTTGTAGATCGGATTGTTGAGTGCATGGATCTCGAGCTCGCAGCCGTTGCACGAACCCGCGTCCACCTCGCGGATGCACAACGCGCGGCCCAGCACTTCGCGGATACGGCGCTCGAGCGCCTCGCGCACCCGCATGCTTGCGTCGGCTGCGGGCGGCGACTCGGTGACGAGGCCAACGGTCGCGATCTGTCTCAGCGTCTTCAGCATGGGCGCTACAGGTCGTGGCCGCTGTAGGAAAGGTTGAAGGACTTATTGATGAGCGGGAAGTCGGGCACGATGTTGCCGATGATGGCGTGCTCGAGCACGGGCCAGTTGTGCCACGACGGGTCCTGCGGATGGCAGCGCCGGATGAACCCGCCCTCGCCCGCCGTCAGAGACACGACGACCGGCCCCCGCCAGCCTTCGATCAAGCCGAGGCCGTGGCCGTTGGCCGGAGGTTCGCTCACCTCGGTCACGTGACCACCGGACGGCAACCCGGCAAGGATGCGTCCGACGAGCCGGCACGACTCCTGGACCTCGTCGAACCGGATGGCCACTCTCGCCAGCACGTCGCCGTCGCTGCCGCCGCACACGCGCGGCTGGAGCTCCGCATAGGGCTCGCACGGCAGGTCGACTCGCAGGTCGCGCGGCTGGCCGCTCGCCCGGCCGGCGAAGCCGACGAGGCCGAGCCGCGCAGCAAGCTCGGGCGCGACCATTCCCGCGCCGGCAAGGCGGTCGCGCACTCCGGCATGCTCGTCGTAGATGGCCCTCAGTCCCGCGACCTCGCGCGCCAGCGCAGCCACGTGCGTGGCGAGCGCGACGTTTGAATCGGCAGCCAGGTCGCGGCTCGTGCCCCCGGGCACGATGAAGTCGAGCAGGTAGCGTTGCCCGAGCGCTGCCTCAGTCGTGCGCAGCAACTGTTCCTTGAGACGCGAGAACTGGGCGAGTCCGAATGCAAAACCGGCGTCGTTGCCGAGCGCGCCGAGGTCGCCAACGTGGTTCGCGATGCGCTCGAGTTCCAGGGCGAGCGCACGCAGCCACGCGGCACGCGCCGGGATTCCCGTTCCGGCCATGCCCTCGAGCGCCTGGCAGTACGCCCAGGAATGGGCCACCGCGGAATCGCCCGACACGCGTGCGGCGAGACGATGCCCCTCGAGCAGCCGGAGCGACTGGAATCGCCGCTCGATGCCCTTGTGCACGTATCCGAGCCGCTCTTCGAGCCGCAGCACTTTCTCGCCGACGATCGAGAAGCGGAAGTGCCCGGGCTCGATGATTCCCGCGTGCACGGGGCCGACGGCCACTTCGTGCACGCCGTCACCTACGACGCGTACGAAATGGTATTCGTCGACGGGTGCGGGTGATTCTGGAAGCGCCGCCTCCGAGCCGGCGACCAGGGGATGAAAGTGTTCGGACCACGCGGCATGGCGCAACCACGGTCGCGTATCCGGGTCGGTCGAGCGCACGCCGTGCAGGTCGAAGATTGCGCGCTGCAGGCGGCCCGCCGTCGGATAGATGTCCTGCAGGCCCGGATACCGATCCGTCTCCGACGACAGGGACAGTCGCACCGCGAGCGCGCCTTGCTGTGCCTGGTAGAGCGCCACGACACTCGCGAGACGCTCGGCCGGAAGATCACACCACAGCGCGAGCAACCGACCGCCACTCGCCGCCATGTCCTGCGACGCATCCCGCCAGCCGGCCGCTTCGACCTGCAGCCCCCTGACACCCGGGGCACCCGCGACAGGCCGTGCCTGGCCCCACCAGTGAGTACTGGGCATGTCAGCCGCCCCCGATGAGGCGCGCGGCCGCGCGGTACCAGTCCGCCAGGTACGGCGGGATGTACAGTCCGAGCACCAGCACGACGGCCAGGTGTGCAAACACGGGCAGCAATGCGGGCTGGTGCGGCAGCCGCCGCGCGCGGGTCTCGCCGAACACCATCGATTGCACTCGGCTGAAGATGGCCGCGAACGCGACGCCGAGCGCCATCAGCAGGATGGGCGTCGCCCAGGGCTGCTGACGCATCGCGGTCGTGAGTATCAGGAATTCGCTGGCGAAGACGCCGAAAGGCGGCATCCCGAGGATCGCGAGCGATCCGATCATCAGCCCCCAGCCGATCGTGGGGTTCAGGGTGATGAGTCCGCGTATGTCGTCCATGCGCTGCGAACCGACCTTCTGCGCGGCGTGGCCGACGGCGAAGAATATCGCCGACTTCGTGAGCGAATGGACGGTCATGTGCAGCAGCGCGGCGAAGTTCGCCACGGCGCCGCCCATGCCGAACGCGAAGGTCACGATCCCCATGTGCTCGATGGACGAGTACGCGAACAGCCGCTTGATGTCGCGCTGGCGCCAGAGGAAGAACGCGGCGAGCACGACCGACAGCAGGCCGAAACCGATGAGCATCCGGGACGGCAACGAGTTCTGCAGCGATCCCTCGACGAGCACCTTGCAGCGCACGACCGCGTAGATCGCGACGTTCAGCAGCAGTCCCGAGAGCACCGCCGAGATCGGCGTCGGGCCCTCGGCGTGCGCGTCGGGCAACCAGTTGTGCAGCGGCGCGAGGCCGACCTTGGTTCCGTAGCCGACGAGCAGGAATACGAACGCAAGGCTCAGCACGCGCGGCTCGAGCTCGGTCCGGACGGCGGCGAGGTGCGTCCAGAGCAGCGCATCCACGCCGTGCGCCCCGAGCACCTTCTCCGCGGCGAAGTACAGCAGGATGGTTCCGAACAGCGCCTGCGCGATGCCGACGCCACAGAGGATGAAATACTTCCAGCCGGCCTCGAGGCTCGCCGGCGTTCGATACAACGTGACGAGCAGCACGGTGGACAACGTCGCCGCCTCCATCGCGACCCAGAGCAGCCCGAGATTGTTCGTCGTCAGCGCCACCAGCATCGTCGTCATGAAGAGCTGGTACATGCTGTGGTAGAGGCGCAGGCGCCGCTTGCCGAGGCGTCCGTGCTCCGCCTCGATTCGCATGTACGGGCGCGAGAACACGGCCGTCGTGAATCCGACGAATGCCGTCAACACGACCAGGAATACGTTGAACGGGTCGATGAAGAACTGCTCGCCCGCGGCCACGCGGCTGCCTTCGCGCAGCACGCGCGCCGTGAGGACGCACGCCGCGACGAGCGTTCCGGCGCTGAACGCCACGTTGGCTTCGGCCGCCCAGCGGCGGGCGCCGTACAGCCCGAGCACCAGGGCGCCCGTGAGCGGAATGAGCAGCAGGACCGCGAATTCCACCTACGGCTCCTCCCGCAACGACTCGAGGTGGTGCAGGTCGAGGCTGTCGAACTGCTCGCGGATCTGGAAGAAGAACA
>JBBIVG010000172.1:0-7353 GCA_037439865.1 Nevskiaceae bacterium | reverse complement strand
CTCCCAGGGAACCCGCTCGCAGTCCAACCCCAGGCCCGCCGGCGCAGCCGCCAGTATGCGACTAGGGCGGCCAGTGGGAACACGAGCAGGTACCGGAATAGGCTGCACACGTACCCGCCCGGAAGCGATCCGAGCGCCCCCGGCACGACATGGACGTGCAGGTTGGGCCGGAGATGCGAGACGTTTTCTGCGGCCGTCGTGACGAGATAGACCTGATGGCCGAGCATTGAGCGCGTGTACGCCGTCAGCTGCTCGGACTCACCGACCCCAAGACACAGCGCGAATACCTCGGGGCGATCCGCTGCACCCTCGGGCGCATCCGCGACCATCGCGACGGCGCGGCCGCGTTCACGGCGACCGACCAGCAATGGCCCGAGGTGTACTCGGGCGACACGCTCACGATCAACCTGGCCTTTAAGCGACTGCCGCCGGAGCTTGCGACCGTGTTCGAGGCGCACTACGTCGCACGCGCTCGCTGCGAGCAGAAGGCCTGGGCCCTCGCGTGCAGCATCCCGACCTACTACGGGCGTCTGAACGCGGCTAAGGGATTCGTCCGCGGCTACCTCGGGGCGCTCGCAGATCGGGCGGCGTGAGGCTCAGGCCGCGAGAGCAGCCCTCAGTCGCTCCATCACCGGCCGGTCTCTCTCCGGCAGCTGCTCGCGCTCGACCCGCTCGATAACGACGGGCCAGCCTCCGGCGCGAAGATCGGCCCAGCGAGATTAGTGATACGGGAGTGCGATCCGGGTCTTGACCGTCCGCTTCCGACCCGAAGCAGACGCTCGCATTATTCGCGCGACTCTTGGGTCCTCTTGAATAGATCGCCTAACGTAAGGTCCTCGCTCCAGACGCTACTGAATGAAAAGCCGTATCGTTTTTCGATCTCTTTCGCCAGCGTCTCAAGCTCCAGCGCATCCGGCATCCAACGGCTCGGATATAGCGTGCGGTAGACCGAGAGAATCTTGTCGCTGGGGTCGAACTTCAGTTTGTCCTTTCCCGAGAACGCAAAAGCGTCAACGAAGAGAGTTAAGAACTCGCGAATATCTGCTTTGGGCGCATTTGGAAATGCGCGCCGCCACTCCCGTCCCTGGCACACGCGATCACCGTAGGGGCCAGGCAGGCGTCCCCCGATCTTCGCTAGACACCAAAGTGCTACCAGTGCGGTCGCTACGGAAACGGCAATAGCCGAAAATGACATCCTTGCCTCTGGCGTCAATCGACTGACTGCTTCTGGCCGAAAGCGGACATCAGTTCGCCCGCTTCGCCGCACGGTGCATCGTACCGCTGCCCGGCGCAATCGGGCACGTCTGCGAGCCGGACCGGACGCCGCTACCTCGGCCCAGCGATCCAGCCCGCAGCCGTCGAACGTGTCGGCGCGGGCGGGCGTACCTGTAGCTGACCGACTTCTCCGCAGTCGCGGCAGCGAGCACGCAGCGTCCGACGCTCACCTTGCCCGGCGGCGATCAACGCGGCCAAGTCAATCACCGACCACCGGCAGCACCGAGGGCAGTACGCGGCGAGCGTGTGCCCGTGGTCATGCAGTCCGGCGAGGGTGCCGAGGTCGATCATCGGGTGACCGTAGCACCGGGGCGGGCTCACCGGGCGAGCCTGCAAGCGTTTTCGAGATGTTGGGTCCGAGAAAGGGTCCGTCCGCTATTCTCGGCTAAGACGTTGTTTTTATTAAGGGAGTGGCGGAGAGGGTGGGATTCGAACCCACGTGGGGCGGTTATGCCCCCATCCGATTTCGAGTCGGCGCCGTTATGACCGCTTCGGTACCTCTCCGAGGGCCGCGTATTCTATACAAACCATGAAGGCGTTGCTCGCCCTGGTCGCCACCCTGCTGCTCGCCACGTGCGCGCAGCCCCCGCCCCTGCTGGACCAGATCCTGGCCAGCGGCGAGCTCCGGGTCGTGACCCGCAACAGCCCGGACGCGTACTACCTCGGCAGCCACGGCCCGGAAGGACCCGCCTACGAACTGGCGAGCCGGTTTGCCGAGAATCTCGGCGTGGCCCTCAGGCTCTACACGGTCCGGACCCGCGAGGCGGCGATCAACGAGGTCAGCGCCGGGCGGGCCCACCTCGCGGCCGCCGGGACTTCGACGGGCATCGAGTTGCCGGGCAATACCCACTTCGGACCCGGTTACCAGCTGGTTCGCGAGCACCTCGTGTACCGGCGTCGCGGATCGCGCCCCCCCTCGATCCGCGACGCGGCGCAGGGCCAGATCGAGGTCGTGGCCGGCAGCGCGCACCAGCGCACGCTCGAGGAGCTGCGCCTGCAGTACCCGGACCTCGCCTGGATCGAGCGCGCCGACTCCGACACGGAGGAGATCCTGAACGACGTGTCCCGGGGAACCGTGCAGTACACGCTCGCGAGCTCGACCGAGTTTGCGCTCAACCGCGCGGTCCACCCCGACCTCGCCATCGCGCTCGACCTGTCGCCCCAGCGTGCCATCTCGTGGGTGGTCAGCACGAGCGGCCACGACATGAGCCTCCTCGCGCGGGTCAACGCGTTCTTCGTGCTGTCCCGCGCGGACGGGTTCATCACGGCGTTGCTCGACCGCTATTACGGCAACCGCGACAGCTTCGACTACCTGCTGTCCCGCAACTTCATGGAAGACCTGCAGAGCCGCCTCCCCCAGTACCTGCTCTGGTTCAAGGAGGCGGCGCTCAAGTACGGCCTGGACTGGCGCCTGCTCGCGGCGATGGGCTACCAGGAATCGAAGTGGGATTCGTCGGCCGTGTCCTTCACGGGTGCGCGCGGCCTGATGCAATTGACCGAGGACACCGCCGCCATGATGCGCTACGGCGACCGCACCGACCCCCGTGCGAGCATTTTCGGAGGCGCGAAGTACCTCGCGCGCATGCTGGACACGGTCCCGCAACGCATTCCCGAGCCGGACCGGACCTGGATCGCCGTCGCCGCCTACAACGTCGGCTTCGGTCACGTCGAGGACGCGCGCATCCTCGCCCAGCAGCAGGGCCGCAACCCGGACCGCTGGGACGAGATCCGCGAAGTGCTGCCGCTGCTGAGCCAGGAGCGCTGGTACACGAACACCAGGCGGGGCTACGCGCGCGGCTGGGAGCCCGTGCGCTACGTGGACAACGTGCAGGCCTACCTGAACATCCTCGAGGTGGCCGGCACGGGTAGCGCGCGCGCACTGCCCGAGGCAACGCCGAGGCCCGGTGCGACCGGGAACGCGCGGAAAAAAACGCCTGAGAAGGGCAGCAAGCGCTGAAACCGCCCGCCGCCGAGCTCAGCGCCGCGCGGCGAAGAAGTCACGCAGCAGGGTCCCGCACTCCTCCGCCAGCACACCGCCCGCGCACTCCAGCCGATGGTTCAGCGCGGGGTGCTGCGTGATGTTGAAGACCGTGCCGGACGCGCCCGCGCGCGGATCGGTGGCGCCATAGACGAGGCGCTTCACGCGGGCGTGGACCATCGCGCCGGCGCACATCGGGCACGGCTCGAGCGTGACGTACAGCGTGGTGTCGAGCAGGCGGTAGGTACCGAGGGCCGTTCCGGCGGCGCGGAGCGCGATGATCTCGGCGTGCGCGGTCGGGTCGCAGGTGGAGATCGGCCGGTTCCAGCCCTCGGCAACGATCTCGCCGTCCCTGACGACGACGGCGCCGACCGGCACCTCGCCGGCGGCCTCGGCCTCGCGAGCGAGCTCGAGCGCCCGCCGCATGAAGTTCTCGTCGAGTGGATCCATTCGCCCGCGATCGGCGTCAGCTCATGTGAAGCCCGCCGTTGAGCGAGAAATCCGCGCCCGTCGCGAAACCGGACTCGTCGGACGCGAGCCAGGCCACGATGGACGCGATCTCCTCCGGCTCGCCGAGACGCTTGACCGGAATCGAGGCCACGATCTTCTCGAGCACCTCCGGCTTCACCGCGCGGACCATGTCGGTGCCGATGTAGCCCGGGGAAACCGTGTTGACCGTGACGCCCTTCCCGGCGACCTCCTGCGCGAGCGCCATCGTGAAGCCGTGGATGCCCGCCTTCGCGGTCGAATAGTTCGTCTGCCCGAACTGGCCCTTCTGGCCGTTGACCGAGGAGATGTTGATGATCCGCCCCCAGCCGCGATCGAGCATGTCGTCGATCACCTGCTTGGTGACGTGGAACAGGCTGTTCAGGTTGGTCTCGATGACGATGTGCCACTGTTCCGACGTCATCTTGCGGAAGACGCAGTCGCGGGTGACGCCCGCGTTGTTCACGAGCACGTCGACCGGGCCGTGCTCGGCCTTCACCTTGTCGAAGGCGGCCTTGGTCGAGTCCCAGTCCGAGACGTTGCCGACCGAGGGATGGACGTCGAACCCGTCGGCACGCATCTGCGCGATCCACTGGTCCTTGCGCGCCGAGCCCGGGCCGCAGCCTGCGATCACCCGGAATCCGTCCCGGCACAGGCGTCGACTGATCTCGGTGCCGATGCCACCCATCCCGCCGGTCACGTACGCCAGTCTTCCCTTGCCGCCCATGGTCCACCCCGCAGTGTCGTAATTGTCGCGCTGGGCAACGTTCGCCCGACCTACAAGGTCCAGTTGCCGTAGACGGTGAGCAGGAGGGACATCGTGTCCTCGTAGGAGCCCACGAGGTTGCCGCGCCCGCCGAGCGCCGGAGGCAGCTGGCTCGCCTTGTTGACGTCCAGCGTGCCGCCGAAGAGCAGTTCGCCCGTGAAGCCCCACTTGAAGGACGAGCGGACCTGGTGCTCGCCGCCGACCCCGAATCGCCAGGCCGAATTCACCGGGAACAACGGCGACACGTTCCTGCCGTCCTGGAAGCCCGAGTCGTAGGCGATGCCGAAGTGCATCGTCCACTCGGCGTCCGGCCGGTACTGCGCACCCACGGCCACGTGCCAGGTGTCGTCGAACGACAACGGGCTGGTGAGCGAGGTCGGGTTCTGCGTGTTGTCGATGCCGATCTCGACTTCCCCGAACTTCGACCAGTCCTGCCAGCCGACGTTGCCGAGCAGCGCCCAGCGATCGTCGAGCTCCGAGTACACGCTCCCCATCACCTGCTGCGGCACCGTGGCCCCGAGGTCGACCGGCGCGTCGAGCAGGCCGCGGGAGCGAAGCAGCGTCTCGAGGCCCGGGCCTAGATTCGAGAATTGCGCCCGGCTCCGGAAGTCGAGGTCGACCGCGGAGGTCCAGGTGAGACCGACGCGCGTGCCCGGCTTCACCTCGTAGAGGACGCCGAGGTTGCCGCCCCAGCCCCAGGTATTGTCGTCGAGTTCGAGCCGGCCGTCCGGCAGCGCGGGCAACGCGTTGTTGACCGCGACCTTCTGGTCGAACTTGCCGTACATCGCGTTCACGCCGCCGCCGATCGACAGCTTGTCGTTCACCCGATAAGCGATCGACGGCACGAAGGAAACACCGATCAGCGTGGCGTCCTGCACCCGATAGCGCCCGGCCCAGTTGTCGCCGTAATCGAGCATGGAGCCGAAGTTGCCGGCCATCGAGAATCCGACCGAGACGTCCGGCGAGACGCGGTGCGTCGCAAACAGGCCGCCGCCCGGCACGCGACCGTTGGTGCCGAACACATGCCCGCCGTCTCCGGTGCCGAGGCCCGGGGAGGTTCCCTCGCCCACCGTGAACCCGGTGTTGAGCCACATCATCTGCCCGCCCGCGAGAACCTGCGAGTTCTCGAGGCGCGTCATGCCCGCGGGGTTGGTGAACGCTGTCGAGGCGTCCTGTGCACGCGCTGCGTAGCCCGCCGCCGCGAGGCCCGGTTCGGCCGTGCCGAATTCGTAAAGCAGCAGTCCACCCGCCTGCGCGGAGTTCGCGCCGAGGATGACTGCGATGGCAATCGCGGCGGAACACTGGCTGGGGAATCGTCTCGCAAGAGTCATGGTCGTTCCTTTGCGTTCGGCTTCAGTTCGGCGCGTACCAGGTCGGCGACGTCCAGGTCGGCGTCGATACTTCGACCGTATCGCCCACGGGCGGGAGGTTACGCCGGTGATGCATCGTCTCACTCCCTTCCTCGTCGTCTTGTGTAGTTTGTCCGACCAGTATCGGAGGCGGCGATTATTGCACCTGCGTCCATTTCGGCAAGCGCGATCGCGGCCGGCAGGTCGCCGCGGCAGCCGAAATGCTGCATCGGCAGGCCATGGCGGGGTCTGCGGACTGCGAACCTCGTCAAGCTTGTTCGCTCGTGGTCTACAGCCCGGGCAAACGCGGTTAGACTCCTGCTGAGCCAGGACCGTCCGGAGGGTGTCCATGAAGAGTCGTTGTGTCGTCTACGTGCTGTGCCTCGCGCTGCTGAATCTCGGGTCGCCGCTCGTGGCACGCGCGGAACTCGTGACGACACTGCAGGCAGTGGAGGCGAACACGCGGGCGCAGGACCTCGCCGCCGTGAACGCGACACTGGCGCGCGGCGAAGTCCGCGCACAGCTCGAGGCACTCGGCGTCGGGCCCGCGCAGGTCGAGTCGCGCATCGCCGCGCTCACGGATGCCGAACTGCGCACCCTCGCCGGCCAGATGTCCGACCTGCCGGCCGGCGCAGATGCGCTTGCCGTCATCGGCATCGTGTTCCTGGTGCTGCTGATCCTCGAGGCCGTGGGCGTCATCGACATCTTCAAGAAGTTCCCGTGAGCGCGCGAGGCTCCGCGGCAGGATGAGGGCCGGTCGCGGCGCGCACGCGCCGCTGGTGGCGGGCGCGGTGCTTGCGCTGGCGGGTTGCACGGCGTCGGGGCCGTTTCTCGAGCCCCATCTGGGAGACACGTCCGCGCACCGGGTCGAGCTCGATGCCACGCCGTTCTTTCCTCAGGAGCGCTATCAGTGCGGACCCGCCGCGCTCGCCACGGTGCTGTCGGCAGCCGGGGTGGAGGTGACGGCCGATTCGCTCGTGCCGGAGGTGTACCTGCCGGGCCGGCGCGGCAGCCTGCAACTCGAGCTCGTTGCCGCGACGCGCGCGCGCGACCTGTTGCCCTACGTGTTGCCGCCGAGCCTTCCGGCACTGCTTGCGGCGCTCGACGGAGGCCTGCCGGTGCTGGTGTTGCAGCAATTCGGAGCCGGCCCGCTGCCCGCGTGGCACTACGCAGTGGTCATCGGCTACGACGCATCGCGCGACGTCGTGGTGCTGCGTTCCGGAATCGAACGACGCAAGGAGATGCCGGCGCGTCGATTCGCGATCAGCTGGGAGCGCGCGGATCGCTGGGCCATGCTCGCGTTGCCGCCCGGCACACTGCCGCCGCTGGTCGACTTCGCGCGCTACATGGAGGCGGCCGCGGGGCTCGAGGCGGTGGGCCGCATCGACGCGGCCGCTCGCGCCTACGAAGCCGCCGCGCGTCAGTGGCCCGCCGAATCGCTCCCGCAGCTCGCGCTCGCCAACCTGGCCCACGCCCGCGGCGACCTCGCCGCGGCGGAC
>JBBIVG010000171.1:0-7405 GCA_037439865.1 Nevskiaceae bacterium | reverse complement strand
GCTCGCCGAAGATGAAGGGGGCCATCTTCGGGTTCCAGAAGCGGGTCTGGTGTCCAAAGTGGACGCCCGCCTCCAGCATCTGTCGCATGGACACGCTGGTCATCGCAAACTCCTTGTGGGGTTGTGCCTCCACGCACCCCATGCGGCAACCCGCGAGACCTCTCGGCCTGGCAGGCACCCGGCCGCATGTGCCGGTACGTGTGCGGTTTTGGTTGAGAAAAACGGGCGCGCTTTATACCATAACTTTTCGTTTCTTCAAACACTTGCGCGCTTCCGGACCTTCCCCGGGGGCGAGGAAGCACCCGAGCACCATGCAGTACCCCGAGCCGGCGACGACGAACTGGCAGTCCGACAGCGCTGGCCGCGTGGCCGTGAAGACGGACGCCGAGCAGGCGGCCATGCGGGAGGCCGGGCGCCTCACGGCCGAGGTGCTCGACATGATCGGGCCGTACGTCGTGCCCGGAGCCTCGACCGACGAACTCGACCGCATCTGCCACGACTACATCGTGGACGTGCAGAAGGCCATCCCGGCCCCGCTCGGCTACCGCGGCTACCCGAAGTCCATCTGCACCTCGGTCAACCACGTGGTCTGCCACGGCATCCCGGGCGACCGCCGCCTCAAGCAGGGCGACATCGTCAACGTGGACGTCACCGTGATCAAGGACGGCTTCCACGGCGACTCGAGCCGCATGTTCTGCGTGGGCAAGGTGCCGCCCCACGTGCAGCGCCTCGTCGACACGACCTATGCCGCGATGTGGCGCGGCATCCGCGTGGTGCGGCCGGGCGCGCGCCTCGGCGACATCGGCGCCGCGATCCAGGGCTTCGTCGAGGGCAACCACTACTCCGTGGTGCGGGAGTACTGCGGCCACGGCATCGGGCGCGGCTTCCACGAGGACCCGCAGGTGCTGCACTACGGCACGGCAGGCACCGGATTGATGCTCGTCCCTGGGATGACTTTCACGATCGAACCCATGGTGAACGCGGGCAAGCGCGACGTGCGCCTGCTGCCCGACGGGTGGACGGTGATCACGCGCGACCACTCGCTCTCGGCGCAATGGGAGCACACGATTCTCGTCAACGAGACGGGCTGCGAAGTGCTCACGCTCGGCGCCGACGAGCGGCCGCCAGTCTGAGCATGGCCGCCAAACCCGCGGAAGAGATCGACGCCGGCTCGGGGCGCATCGCCCTGCCGCCCTGGCCGTTCCTCGAAGCCCTGCCCGCCGCGCTCGGCGCCGGAGAGGACCGCATCGCCGCGTTCCGGCAGGCCCTGTCGGACGGCGACGCCAACTTGAAGCAGCGGTTCGCCGACGACGAACCGGTCGAAGCCCTGGTGCGCGACCGGGCGCGCATGGTGGACGTCGTGCTCCGCAGGGCGTGGGACCTGCATGCCGGCCCGCAGGACAAGGACGTGGACCTGATCGCCGTCGGCGGCTATGGCCGCGGCGAGCTGCATCCCTGCTCCGACATCGACGTGCTGATCCTGCTGCCGAAGACCGCGGTCGCCGACGGGCACGAGGGCATCGAGCGCTTCCTGGCCTTCCTCTGGGACATCGGCCTCGAGGTCGGGCACAGCGTCCGCACCATCGACGACTGCCAGCGCGAGAGCGCGTCGGACGTGAGCGTGGCCACCACGCTGATCGAGGCGCGCCTGCTCGCCGGCCCCGACTACCTGTTCCAGGCGATGCGCCGCGCGCTCGGCCAGGACAACGTCTGGTCGTCGAAGGCGTTCTTCGAGGCCAAGGTCGCCGAGCAGCAGGCGCGGCACCATCGCCACCACGACACGGCCTACAACCTCGAGCCGAACGTGAAGACGAGCCCGGGCGGGCTCCGGGACATCCAGACGATCGGCTGGGTCGCGAAGCGCCACTTCGGCGCCGAGACGCTCGACGAGCTGGTCGAGCACGGCTTCCTGACCGCGAGCGAACTGCGCAAGCTGCGCACGGCGCAGGCCTTCCTCTGGAAGGTGCGCTTCGCGCTGCACGTGATCACGGGCCGCCGCGAGGACCGGCTGCTGTTCGACCACCAGAACCGCATCGCCCGCATGTTCGGCTACGAGGACGCCACCTACACCCTCGCGGTCGAGCAGTTCATGCAGCGCTACTACCGCACGGTCATGGACGTGAGCCTGCTGAACGAGATGCTGCTGCAGCTCTTCCGCGAGGCGATCCTGGCCGACGCCAGCGCGGCGATCGTGCCGCTCAACGCGCGTTTCCAGGTGCGCAGCGACTACCTCGAGGTGACTTCCGAGGACGTCTTCGCGAAGTCCCCCTCGGCGATCCTCGAGCTCTTCCGGCTGATGCAGGACCACCCGGAGGTGCGCGGCGTGCGCGCCTCCACGATCCGCGCGCTCGGCCGGCACCTGTGGCTGATCGACGAGGAGTTCCGGCAGAACCCGCGCAACCACCGCCTGTTCCTCGACTTGCTGCGCGCGCCGGCGGGTGTCACTCACGAGTTTCGGCGCCTGAACCTGTACGGCGTGCTCGGCCGCTACATCCCGGCCTTCGGCCGCATCGTGGGCCGCATGCAGTACGACCTCTTCCACGCCTACACCGTGGATGCGCACACGCTCTTCGTGCTGCGAAACCTGCGCCGCCTCGCCCTGCCTCAGTTCGAGCACGAGTTCCCGGACCTCTCGCGCCTGTTCGCGACGCTGCCGAAGCCCGAGCTCGCCTACCTGGCCGCGCTGTTCCATGACATCGCCAAGGGCCGCGGCGGCGACCATTCGGAGCTCGGCGCGGTGGACGCCGAGGCGTTCTGCCTCGAGCAGGGGCTCTCGCGCTACGACGCCCGCCTCGTCGCGTGGCTGGTGCGCAATCACCTGCTGTTCTCGGTGACGGCGCAGAAGAAAGATATCTCCGACCCGAAGGTCATCCAGGACTTCGCGCACGCGGTCGGCGACCAGACCCACCTCGATTACCTGTACCTGCTCACCGTCGCGGACGTGCGCGGCACGAACCCGAAGCTCTGGAACTCCTGGCGCTCGTCCCTGTTCCATGACTTCTACGAGCGCACCAAGCGCGCGCTGCGCCGTGGCCTCGAGACGGCCGTGGACAAGGACGAGCTCGTCGCGGAGACGCGCGCCGCGGCGAACGATCTCCTGGGGCGCGAGGGAATCAGCGCCGGGCAGTCCTCCGCCGTCTGGTCGCGCCTGAACGACGACTATTTCCTCCGCCACACCCCCGCCGAGATCGCCTGGCACACGAAGCTGATCGCCGAGCGCGAGCCGGGCGACACCTCGCCGCTCGTGGCCGTGCACGAGACGCCGGAGCGCGGCGGTAACGCGGTGCTGACGTTCATGCCGCACACGCAGCAGAACTTCGCCCGCACGACCGCGATGCTCGACCAGATGGGCCTCAACATCCTGGACGCGCGGATCACTCCGCTCGACGGCGGGCTCAGCCTCGACACCTACCTCGTGCTCGAGGATACGGGCGCCCCGATCGCGGACCGTCACCGCGCGCACGAGATCGGGCAGCAGCTCTGGCGCGCGCTGCAGAGCGGCGACACCAAGTGGCCCGTAGTCACGCGCCGCGCCCCGCGCCAGGTGCGCATGTTCTCGACGCCCACGCAGATCACGTTCACCGAGGACCCGGTGCGCCAGCGCACGGTCCTCGAGATCATCGCCGGCGATCGCCCGGGGCTCCTGTCCGAGATCGGCAAGGTGCTGCTCGCCGAGCGCGTGGACGTCGTGACCGCGCGCATCATGACGATCGGCGAGCGGGCCGAGGACGTCTTCTACGTCACGGACGACCACGGGCGCATGCTGGGCGACGAGGCGCGGCAGAGCCTCGAGGAGCAGCTGCACCTGGCCCTCGACCGGCGCGACCCGGCGAAGATCGCCTGATCGGGCCCGGATGAATCCGCGACTGAAGAGCCTGCGCCCCTACCCGTTCGAGCGGCTCCGCGAGCTGCTCGCCGGCGCGA
This sequence comes from Nevskiaceae bacterium, assembly GCA_037439865.1. GTDB lineage: Bacteria > Pseudomonadota > Gammaproteobacteria > Steroidobacterales > Steroidobacteraceae > RPQJ01. Next base: position 3,481 of record JBBIVG010000171.1, on the reverse strand, counting down.
AACCGCCCGCGTCCCTGAAGCCGATCCCGCTCGCGATCGGCGAGCCGAAGCACGCGCCACCGCCGTTCGTGGCCGAAGCGCTGACGAATGCCCTCGCGTCGCTCGGCAGCTATCCGCTCGCGCTCGGCCTGCCCGAATTCCGGCAGGCGGTCGCCCGTTGGCTGGAGCAGCGGTTCCAGCTTGTGCCCGCCAGCGTTCGAGCCGACGACATGGTCCTGCCGGTGAACGGCACGCGCGAGGGGCTCTTCGCTTTCGTGCAGGCCGCTGTCGACGAAACCCGCTCGCGACCCGCCGTGCTGATGCCGAACCCGTTCTACCAGATCTACGAAGGCGCGGCGCTGCTGGCCGGGGCCGAGCCTGTGTACCTGAATTGCGATCCGGCGCTCGACTACCTGCCGGATCTCGACGCGGTGGATCCGTCGACGTGGAACCGCTGCCAGGTGCTGTTTCTCTGCACGCCGGGCAACCCGACGGGCGCGGTCATGCCGGAGCCCTACCTGCGTCGCGCGCTCGAGCTCTCTGAACGCTACGGCTTCCTGATCGCTTCCGACGAGTGCTACTCGGAGATCTATCTCGACGATTCGCATCCGCCGCCGGGCCTGCTGCAGGCCGCGCAGGCTGCGGGCAACACGGCCTTCGAGCGCTGCGCGGTCTTCCACAGCCTCTCCAAGCGCTCGAGCGTGCCTGGGCTGCGCTCCGGTTTCGTCGCGGGCGACGCCTCGGTGCTCGCCGCATTCCGCCTCTACCGTACCTATCACGGCTGCGCTGTGCCGGTGCACACGCAGCTCGCGAGCATCCCCGCCTGGCAGGACGAGGAACACGTGCGGGAAAACCGGCGCCTGTATCGCGAGAAGTTCGCGGCGGTCGTGCCGATGCTGCGCGAGGTGATAGACGTCGAGACGCCGGAGGGCGCGTTCTACCTCTGGCCGCGCGTGGGCGACGACGAGACATTCACGCGCGGGTTGTTCGAGCAGCAGCACGTGACGGTGGTGCCTGGCACCTATTTGTCGCGGGACACGGCGGGCGGCAATCCTGGGCGCGGGCGCGTTCGGATCTCGCTCGTGGCGAGTGTCGAGGATTGCGTCGAGGCCGCGCGGCGCATCGTCGCGTTTGCGAAGTCGCGGAGCTGACGCGTTCGGTCGCGGACGCTTTCGGCCGGACACGCTGGCGCGTTTTCTGGCGAGGATGGGCTCCGGAAAACGCCGTGAACCCATCCGTGGGGGCTCCGGCCGCGACGTCCTGTCGCGGACGGTTTCCGGAGCCCATCCTCGCCAGAAAACCCGCACCGTTGCCTGCTCCGCAGCTGGCCGCGCGAATTCGCGCGTCGCTTCGCGATTCGGCTGGTCGCGAGGCGCGTGGTTCGGTTGGTCGCCATTCGCTATGCTGTTCATTCGCCCCGCACGGAACCACGAGAATTCCATGACCGACCACGCCAGGCTCGCCGCCGTCATCGACGCCGCATTCGAGGAGCGCGCGAAGTTCACGCCCGGCAACGCGCCCGCGGAGGTCGTGCAGGCCGTGGAGTCGGCGATCGACCTGCTCGACAGCGGCGCGGCGCGTGTCGCCGAGAAAGTCGGCTCGGCGTGGGTCGTGCACCAGTGGCTAAAGAAGGCGGTCCTGCTGTCGTTCCGCCTGAACGACAACCAGGTCGTCGAGGCGGGCTACACGCGCTTCTACGACAAGGTCGGGCTCAAGTACGCGGGCAAGGACGCCGAGAGCTTCCGCGCCGACGGCGTGCGGGTCGTTCCGCCAGCGGTCGTGCGGCGCGGTGCGTATGTCGCGAGGAACGCCGTGCTGATGCCGAGCTACGTGAACATCGGCGCGAACGTCGGCGAAGGCACGATGGTGGACACGTGGGCCACCGTCGGGTCCTGCGCCCAGATCGGCCGCAACGTGCACCTATCGGGCGGCGTCGGCATCGGCGGCGTGCTCGAGCCGCTGCAGGCCAACCCGACCATCATCGAGGATCACTGCTTCATCGGCGCGCGCTCGGAGGTCGTCGAGGGCGTGATCGTCGAGGAAGGCGCCGTGATCTCCATGGGCGTCTTCATCGGCCAGAGCACGCGCATCTACGACCGTGAACGCGACGAGATCCTCTACGGACGCGTGCCCGCCGGCGCCGTCGTCGTCTCGGGGAACCTGCCGGCCGCCAACGGCAAGTACAGCCTATACTGCGCCGTGATCGTGAAGCGCGTGGACGCGCAGACGCGCGCCAAGGTGGGCATCAACGAGCTGCTGCGCGGGGCGGTATAGGGACTGTCCCCGCCGGGGACTGTCCCTTCCTGCGTCCTTCTACCTCATGCGGGCGCGTCCGGCGCCCTGTGCCGCGCGTCCACGCCCTCGATCATGTAGAGAACCTGTTCCGCGACGTTCTTCGCGTGGTCGCCGATACGCTCGAGGCCCTTCAGCGCGAACATCGTGTCGATGGTGGGCTTCAGGAACTGGTGGTCCTGCATGACGTACGACATCAGCTGCCGGAGCGCCGTCGCGTACTCACGGTCGAGCTCCCTGTCTCGCGCCAGCACGTCCCGGGCCATGGCCGCGCTGCCGTCGTCGAGGGCGCGCACCGCGCTGCGCAGCATCGAAATCGACAGGTCGGCCATGTGCCTGAGGTAGCGGGCCACCGCCACCACCGGGTCGCCGGGGGACACGGCGCCGATCTGCATCGCGAATCGCGCGATCTTCTTCGACTCGTCCCCGACCCGCTCGAGCTCGAGGCCGACGCGCGCGATGGCCCGGGCCGTCCGCAGGTCGTTCGCCACGGGCTGCTGCAGCGCGATGTAGGTCAGGCTGTCCCGGTCGAGCTGGCCGTCGTAACTGTTCACGATGGACTCGCGCGACAGCACCAGCTTCGCGAGATTCGGATCACGCTCGAGCAGCGCCCGGATGGAGGCACCCACCTGGTCGATCACGAGCCCGCCCATCTCGACCGCGTGCATCCGCAGGCCGAGCAGCGTCTGCTCGACCGCCTTCAAGGTGTGCCCCTCGATCGGGTCGGCCTGCACGCCCGCTCCGTCAGCCGTAGCGACCGGTGATGTAGTCCTCGGTCGCCTTCTTGCCGGGGTTCGTGAAGATCTTCGACGTCGCATCCACCTCGACCAGCTCGCCGAGGTACATGAATGCCGTGTAATCCGAGACCCGCGCCGCCTGCTGCATGTTGTGCGTGACGATCAGAATCGTCACTTTCTCCTTCAGGCGGTTGATGAGATCCTCGATGTTCGCGGTCGCATTCGGGTCGAGCGCCGCCAGTTGCTCAAGGACCGGATGCGGCGGTGGCGCGAAGAGGCCGAGTTGCGCTTCATTGGGTGCGCCGCGTGTGGTCTTCGGTGCAGGTCCCGTCGGCGCCGGTCCCGCGAGCGCGGCCGTCGCGCCGAACGTCTCCATCGTGTCGCTGGGCAAGCCGAAGATGAACGATCCGAGCACGTGGATGTCGTGAGCCCGGAACGTCCGCAACCGCGCCACCAGCGCGTCGCCGGTGGCG
>JBBIVG010000170.1:0-7408 GCA_037439865.1 Nevskiaceae bacterium | reverse complement strand
GCGGGAGCTACCGGAGGCACCCCGCGCAGCCGCGCGAGGCTCCTGCGCGACGAGGATCGCTTGTTACTGCCACCGGAGCGGCCGGGAGTGCCGGGCATCGTCAGGTCCTCGAAAGGTCAGGGTTGATTCGCTGGGAAACTGCGTAAGAAGGTCCCTCCCCGATCCTGTAGTGACAGGTCGTGGAGATTTGACGTGGGGCGGGGGTGCGGCGCGGGGTGGGGCGGGCGAGGCGCGTAGTCGCTGTCTCGGTTGCCACGGTTGCCATAGTTGCCGTGGCAGGAAACTCTCTCCTGCGCGTGTGCGCCCGCGCACTTTTAATAGGCGTGGCAACTATGGCAACTATGGCAACCGGATCAGTCCTCACGGTCGGGCCTCCATCGTCCGAGGAGTGAAGTTCGGTCCCATCGCTCCTGCGCGAGATCCTCCCGCGTTATCTCGGCGACGCTCTTGACCATCGCGCGGGTGGCACATCGCCACTGGCTCTGGGCTCGCAGCACGTAAGCTCGCTGCGTGTGTTCGTCGCTGGCCTTGATCTTCTTGGGATACGACTGCACGCCGATCTCGCGCAGCGCCGCGTTGACTGACATGGCTCGCTGCCGTCGCTCCGGGTTGCCATCATCGAGACCAAGCACGGTCCGGTGTAGGTCGGTCGCGTAGATGATCTCGTGCGGGCAGGCGCGGACGAACTCGATGGCGTCCTGCTGCTCGTCGGTCCGTCCGGCCTCGATGAGTTGCGACTTCATCGCGGTCATGGGTGCCCTCATGCCGGGGTTGAAGTTGCCGAGGTCGCGCCGCTTGAGGTACCACCAGACGCTCGCGATGAAGATGGGGTCGGCGAGGCGCGAGTACAGGTCGCGGTAGTAGTCGGGAGACCTGGGCTCGTCCGCACAGCCGACGACGTAGATGCGCCGATCGGTCTCGTCGAGGGGCAGCGCATCCTCCCTGTTCGTGAACATCAGGAAGCGGGCGCACAGTCGCTCGATGCGTCGCGGTTGGTACTTCGGGTTAATCTCGATAACTTCGTCCGTCAGCAGCGACTTGAGCCGGTCCTTCTGCGAGAACCGCTCTTGCGCCGGGGCCTTCACCTCGTTGCAGACGACCGTGATCGCGCCCGAGAGGATGTCGTTGAAGTTGTCCGCGATCAGCCGGTGAAGATCGGTCTCTACAGCATGTTTCGGCCCGAGCATCCGTCGCAGCAATGCGCCGACCCAGCTGCGGCCGGTGCCTGTCGCCGCCGTCACGAGCAAGAAGTGGAAGTGCGGACGGACGCCCGGTTGCTGTACGCAGTGCGCGAGGTAGTTGAGGAAGTCCATCGCCTCCTGCGGCTCGGGGATCAGGTAAGCCAGATGATCGAGGAAGGGCTGCTCGGCTCCATCGAGTACAAGTGACGCGCTGTGGTGCGGCTCACGCCACAGGTTGAAGTAGGTCACGCCCTGATTGGTGATGTACTCGCCCTCGGCCGGATCGAAGGTCACGTCATCGACCACGATGCGGTCCGGGCTGGCGAGCCAATCGCTCGTCACCGCGTCTCGACCCTTGCGGCAGTGAGAGTACTTCGCAGTGAACTCGTGCGGTCGCCACGCTTGCCGTCCGCGGCCGCGGTCAATCACGAGCGGTCCCTTCGCGACTTGCACGAACCTGTCCAGCATGTCGGGCAGCGTCAGAGCTTCCGTGTCCGGCCGCGCGTCGCGCATCCACTCGGGATCGTCAAGGGCCGCGCTCAAGGTTGCGATCTCGATGAGGCCAGGAACGCGAGCGCGGCTTCGCGGTAGCGGCCGAAGCTCCAGCATCGACGGCAGTGCTGGTGCGTCGGAGGTTGATCGGGTCGAAGTCGCTCACCGCAGCCGCGACACACGCGGGGCTTCTTGTAGTCGCGGGGGAACCGTAGAATTGTCATCGCTCGATCTCCGGCGGCGTCCTGCGCTAACAGGTGCCGCCGTTTTTTTTCGGGCGGCTCGCCGACGTGGGGTGGGGGGGTTAGGCCGCGTCGTCGCGCTCCGCGACACGCGCGGCATCGGTCTCCGCGATCTCACTCGCAAGCCAGCGAGTACAGCCGGGAGACAGCTGCACCGGGCGCGGCAAGGATCCGCGACGGGACCAACGCCAGATCGAGGCGCGGCTCACGCCGTAGTGCGCGGCAAGCTGCGCGTCGCTCAAGTACTCGCCGCTCTTTCGCGCGGCCTTCGACTGTCTCACGGTGCACCTCCCGGCTACGAATTGAGCCGGGAGTTAACCGTCCGCGGACGCGGCTGTATAAGGTGGGGATTCGGGCCGGAAATGGCCTCGAATCGGTTCAGCTGCGCTTGGCGTAGTCGCGGATGGCAGTCTTGGCCGCTGCCTTCGTTAGCGGCTTGCGGGTGAGCGGGTCGGCGAGCGCGACCGAGACCGCACACACTGCGAGGCTCGTGTACTCCTTGCCGTCGCGGTTCCTGCTGCCTTCGGACGTGTAGCCGGTCTGAGTGAAGCTCACTTCATGCTCGTCGAACACGGCGCGGAGCTTGCCGACGATGGCCAAGCGTAGATAGTCGGGCGCTTGCGTCGCGGGAAGATCGCGGACGTGCTGCTCAGTGAGGTTGAGGAGTTCGGCCAAGCCGTCGTCCATCGTCGTCAGCAGTGGCTTGCGGCCTTCGAATAGATGCCGCCGAGTCTCGGGCGATGCCTGCCACAGTGCGTCCAGCAGTTCGTGTGCCGCGTCGAATATGCGGCCGGCTTCTTTGCGTTGCTGCGCTGGTCGCACGTCCGGGAACAGCGCGGGATCGGTCGCCTTGATCGTGCGGTCAACCTCAGCGAGCCGGGATGCAAGCTCGACGGCTTGCGCGTCGTCTCGGTCGAGTTCGGCGTGATCGAGCGCCTGCACCAGCTGCGCCCGCTCACTGAGAGCCTGTCGCCGCGCCTCTGGCGTAGCGGGAGCCGTGGACCTTCGGTGCCTGTCGGCGACGCGGAGCCGCAGCATGGCCTGCGCGTTCTCGATATCGTCGCAGAGCTTGTCGGCGAAGGTCTCGCCCGAGGCCTTGACCGCGAGCGAGTGCACGTCGCTCAACCACGGGTCGCGGCTCTCGCGCACGATGGTCACGGCTGCGCCCTCAACGGGATGACCTTCGCATTCCTCGGAACCGTGCCCAGGTACTTCGCCCAATCGCGCATCAGCCGCGTGCGCTTCGCCATGAGCCCGTCACGCGCATAGGCCGAGCGGGTTGCGTCGCTGTTGACGTGTGCGAGCGCAAGCTCGCTCACCTCGTCGGCGTAGGCGGTTGAACTCCTCGCCCAATCCTTGAACGATGAGCGGAACCCGTGCGGGACGCCCTGCACGCCCATGTCCCTCATGAACTTCGACAGCGTGCTGTCCGACAGGGCGCGGCCCTTGTTGCCGGGGAAGATGAACTTGGATCCCTTCACGCGCGGTAGCGCACGCAGCAACTCGATGGCAGGATCCGACAGTGGAACCTTGTGCGCGTTGCCTGCCTTCATGCGCTCGGCCGGGACGGTCCAGAGCTTCGCGGCGAAGTCGATCTCGTCCCACGTTGCGAACCGCACCTCGCCGGACCTCGCGGCCGAGAGGATCAGGAACTCCAACGCGCGAGCGCCCTTGCCGGTGTGCTGGCGCAGCTGCGCCATGAACTCGCCCAAGTCATGCCACGGCAGGGCAGGATGATGCTCAACGCGCTTGACCTTCATCGCCTTCGGCAGCGCGTGTTCCAGACTGCCTTTCCACGCCGCGGGGTTCGGTCCAGCGGGCCGGAAGCCACTCGCGGCCGCGTAGCTGAGGACAGCCTCGATGCGCTGGCGCACGCGGGTCGCGGTCTCGGTCTTGGTCTGCCAGATGGGTTGCAGCACCTCGATGACGTGTGGCAGTTCGATGCTGGCGATGGGCAGCGAGCCGATGACGGGGGAGGCGTAGGTCGTCAGCGTGTTGATCCACTGGTCGCGGTGCTTCTTGTTCTTGAACTCCGGGGCCTTCGCCTCGTGCGCGAGCTTCGCGACCTGATCGAAGGTCCGGTCCTTCGCCTGTGCCGCCCGCAGCGCGTCCTGCGCGGCCTTGCGAGCCAACACCGGGTCAATGCCCTGCCGGATCTGCTCGCGTGCGTCCCGCGCCCGGTTGCGAGCGTCCTCCAACGGCACGTCGGGGTAGCCGCCAAGTCCGATGTCCCGGCGCAGGCTTCCGACCACGGCTCGCAGGATCCAGCTGCGTGCGCCGGATTCCTTCACTTGCAGTTGCAGGCCGCTCACGGCGCCCACGGCATACAGGCCGGGGCGGGTCTGTCGCTTCACCCACAGGGCGGACCGTTCGCGTGCTTTCTTCGGCATCTTGTGGCCCTCGATGGCGGGGGAGCCGCCAACAGACCCAACATACCGGAAGTAACTGCGTGCGACAAGCTGCGACTCGCTGCGGCGGGTCGAAATGCGGCAAACCCTATACTTTCAGTCCAAACCGCACCGAAAGGCTCCGCGATGCGACAGGCTGCGACGCTGAAAAGGCGGACACCCTCTCCGCCAGGAAACCTGCAACGCCCCGAAAGGGGCGTTGTCGTTTCCTGGCCCGAGGGTGGACATGAAAACCCACGGGACGTGGGTTCGACAAATCGGCGACGCCGATTTGCACGCCCTCGATTGCGTCAGCCATCGAGGGCGCCCCAACGGGGCGAGGCACGCTGCGGCGTGCCGAGTGAATCCCACCCTCTCCGCCCGTTCAGTCAGCAGTCGCGTCCCGTTTTTCTTCCGATTCCCGCTTCGCCGCAAACGGGTACGCGGCCTGTACCTTGCCCTTCGGCGGAATCTTGAGCGAGAGGACCATGGTCACGGCCAGCACGACCACGGTGAAGCCGAGCGACCACCCGACCGGGATCTTGTACACGTCGAGCAGCAGCATCTTCGTGCCGATGAACACCAGCACGATCGCGAGGCCGTACGACAGCAGGTGGAACCGCTCGTGCATGCCGGCGAGCAGGAAGTACATGGCGCGCAGCCCGAGGATCGCGAACACGTTCGACGTGAGCACGATGAACGGGTCCATCGTGATCGCGAAGATCGCAGGGATCGAGTCCACGGCGAAGACGATGTCCACGATGCCGATCAGGAGGATCACCACGAACAGCGGCGTGGCCATCCTCAAGCCGTCCCGGACCGTGAAGAACTTCTCGCCGTCGTAGCCGGGCGCGATGCGCATGTGCCGGCGGATCCACTTCAGCGCCGGATTGGCCTCGAGGTCGGGCTCCTGGCCCGTCGCGAGCCACATCTTGATGCCGGTGAAGACGAGGAACGCCCCGAACAGGTACAGGATCCAGTGGAACTGGGCAATCAGCCAGGCGCCGACGAGGATCATCACGGCCCGCAGCGCGAGCGCGCCCAGGATGCCGAACATCAGCACGCGCTTCTGGTACTCCGGCGGCACTGCGAAATACGTGAAGACCATCAGGAACACGAAGATGTTGTCGACCGCGAGCGCCTTCTCGACGAGGTAACCGGTGACGAACTCGAGTGCCTTCGTGTCCGCGACCGGGCTGCCCTCGAGGCCGCCGAGGTACCACCAGAGCCAGCCGACGAACACGAGGGAAACGGCCACCCAGACCAGCGACCACACCGCTGCCTCCTTCATGGTGACCCGGTGCGCGCCCTGCTTCTCCATCGCGAAAAAATCGACGAGAAGCGCGGCCAGGACGAAGGCCGCGAACAGGGTCCACATCAGGGGGGTGCCGGTTGCCATCGCCATCTATTCGGCGCGGGCGAAGATTCGGATCATGAGATTGCCGCGCCGCGGGGTCCGGTGCGCCAGGGCGAGGGGGTCAGGACTCGCCGCGTCCCTTGCGCCGGGCCGCCGATTCGTTGCGAACCTCCTCGTAGGCGCGCACGAACGCCTCGACGAAGGGGTGCGGGACGCCCGCCACTTCGTTCTGCGTAATGACGCGGTACAGCTCCGAATAATGCTCCCAGTACTTCGGCCGCGGATCCTGGCCCGGGGCGAGCGCGCGTGCACGGCCCTGCTCGAACTGGTCGGCGACGTTCGTTGGCGAGAGCTGCCCGAGCAGCGCCTTGAGGCCGGCCCGCATGCCCGCATCGAGGGCTGCGTCGTGTTCCTTGGCCTCGAGCAACGCGTCGCGCAGCGCTTCGACCGGTCCACCGTAGACGCGGCCATGCGATTCAAAGAGGCGGACCAGCGCCTGCTCGACGCTCGAAGACGTGCGCAGGGGATTGCTGCCGAGCGGCTGGGCATTGGCCGCGCTCGCTGCCGCCGGACCGGTGGTGGAGCGCGCCTGGTGCAGGTCATTCAGGCCGACGACTGCCTCGCGCAGGAGCTGTCCCGCGAGCAGTGGCAGCATCGACTGTGCCTCGGGCGAGAGCGCCGTGGGGTCCACTCCGGCGCCGCGGCAGAAGGCCTGCACGGCGGACTTCAGGTCGGTCCACGCGGACGCCTGCTGATGGAACGGCAGCGTCTGCTCGCGCGCCCGGATGCGGCTCTGGCGGCGCGCCTTGGCGTCGGCCAGTTCCTGTCGGGTGATTGCCCGGGTCTTGAGTGCCCAGTCCGCTGCAGCCGTCGCAGGAGCCGGCTCGGGGGCCGGCGTCCGGGCGGCCGGCGTCGCGGGAGGGTCTTCGGACTGCGATTGCGGCGCGGCCTCCGCACTCTCGAGCGCCGCCGCGGCCGCCTCGCGCAGTTCCCTGGGCAGCTTGAGGCCGAACGCATTGCGCACGGATATCGAGCCGGAATCGTCCGCCGCGCCGCGCGGACTCAACAGGCTGTCGAGGTCCAGGTTCGCGCCGATGTCCGACTCGAGGTGCTTCGCAGCGGACTGCAGCTCGGACGCGTGCGGCAGGAAGTCGATGCGATCGTCCACGCTGACCAGGATCTCGTAGTCGCCCAGTCGCAGGCGATCGCCGTCCTGCAGCGCCACCGGTCCCGTCTCGGCGACGGGATCTTCCGCCTCGTTGACAAAGACGCCGTTGGTGCTCCGGTCGTTGAGCCAGTATGCGCCGCTGCGGTACTCGATGTCGCAGTGGTGACCCGACACGACGCGTTTCGAGTCCGGAAGCACCCAGTCGTTGTCGGGCGCGCGGCCGATGCTCCCGCCGTTCACGCCGAACACGCGCGAACGATGCTCGCCGAGCTCGCGATACTGTTCGCTGATGACACGTAGCTTGATGGCCATGATCAGGCTCCCCTTGTAATATGGGCAGGCCTGAAATCGCAAGCATCTCATGCCTCCCAGCCACATTTTTAAAGTCGTTTTCCACAACCAGGGCAAGGTTTACGAGATCTATGCCCGCAAGGTGGGGCACGGCTCGCTGTTCGGTTTCGTCGAGGTGGAAGAGCTGATCTTCGGCGAGAAATCAGCGGTCGTGGTGGACCCTTCCGAGGAAAAGATCCAGGCCGAGTTCGCGGGCGCTTTGCCGCTTGAGCTCAAATACCGCTTCGCGC
>JBBIVG010000169.1:0-7436 GCA_037439865.1 Nevskiaceae bacterium | reverse complement strand
TCCGCCTTCGGGCGCTACACCGGCGCGCTGCCGAACGGGCGAAAAGCGGGCGCGCGCCTGTCGAACGGCTGCTCGCCGGTCGACGGCGCCGACCGCAACGGTCCAAGTGCGCTGTTGCGCTCGGCTGCTTCGCTCGATCGCTCGCGCTGGTGCAACAGTCATGTACTGAACGCGACCTTCGACAGGAGCACCGTGGGCGGCAAGGCCGGCGCTGCGAAGCTCGCCGCGCTGTTGCGCACCTACTTTGTCGACCAGGAAGGCATGCAGGTGCAGGTCGCCGTCCTCGATGCCTCGACCTTGGCGAAGGCACGCGAGAATCCGCAGGCGTTCCCGAACCTGCTGGTGCGGGTGTCCGGCTACTGCGCCTATTTCGCGGACCTGCAGCCGGAAGTCCAGGACGAGATCATCGCGCGCACGATGCACGCGTAGGCGCGATCGCCGCCATGTCGACCACTCCACAGGTTTTCTCCATCCAGCACTTCTGTGTGCACGACGGCCCGGGCATCCGCAGCGTCGTGTTCTTCAAGGGCTGCCCGCTGCGCTGCAGCTGGTGCCAGAACCCGGAGTCCTGGCGGCGGGAGTCGGAACTCGGCCACAAGCGCCGCAGGTGCATCGAGTGCGGCACCTGCGTGAAGGTCTGCCCGACCGGCGCGATGCGGGCGCCGGGCCAGTGGGCAGCGGAGGCCTGCACCCGCTGTTTCCGATGCGTCGCAAGCTGCCCATCCGGGGCGATGACACGTTTTGGCGAGCCACGCACGGCAGCGGAGGTCCACGCCGAACTCGCCACCGAATTCGCGCTGTATCGTCAGTCCGGCGGCGGCGTGACGTTCTCGGGTGGCGAGGCCTCCCTGTTCCCGGAATACCTCGTCGAGTTGCAGGCACCGCTGCGGGCGGGCGGTATCCATGTCGCGATGGAGACCTGCGGACTTTTCAGCCTCGGGAGCTGGGGCTCTCCGGACGAACTCCTGGCCGACGGTGACGCGTGGCACGCGTTTTCGTCCCAGCTGCTGTGGCAGGCCGTCGGCGGGCTCGACCTCGTGCTGTTCGACCTGAAGCTCATGGACCGCGCGCGCCACCGCGAACACTGCGGCGCGGACAACGAACGCATCCACGGCAACTTCCGCCTGCTCGCGGCGCTGATGCACGCCGGCCGCGGGCCACGACTCTGGCCGCGGCTACCACTGGTGCCCGGCGTCACCGACGACGAGGAAAACATCCGCGCCGTGGCGCGCTTCGTACGCGAGTCGGGCCTCGACGCGATCACACTGCTCCTCTACCACAACCTGGGGGTCGAGAAGTTCGACTGGTTGCGCCGGCCCGCAACCTTCAGCGCGGCCATGCCGCCGGCGGAGCGATTGCAGCAGGCGCAGCGCATCGTCGAGGACGAGGGCCTGCGCTGCTACGAGTCGGGCGACGAAGACTGCGGGCCGCTCAGGCCGGGATGAACCGCGAGCAGCGTCCGCCTGATTGAATCGTTGGCGCGCACGGAAATCCTCGCCACATCACCCCGCCTCGCTCGCCATTTTCTTTCGTCGCGCCAATTCCCTCTCGCTCGGCTCGATACTCGCGAACGAACCAGGCCGGATATCGCCATGTGGTACGTAGGTACTCATCACGACGCCAGTGGCGGAAACCTGGGAGCTGACGAGCCGCAGCGCGGAAGGCTTGGCAGGCTCGCCGAAGAGGCGCTTGCCCCGCCCGAGCACCACCGGGAAAGTCCACACGTTGTACTCGTCGATCAGTGACGAGGCTTGCAGCGTCTGAATCAGATTGCCGCTGCCAATCACCTGCAGGTCGGGGCCCGGCTGCTTCTTCAGATCGATGATCGCCGAGACGACATCGCCACGGAGGAGCGTCGAGTTGTCCCAGCGGAGCACCGTCGCGGTGCGCGAAGCAACATGCTTCTTCGCCGCATTGAGCGTCCTCGCAATCGGATCGTCATGCGACTGATAGGGCCAGTACGCTTCGAATATCTCATAGGTCCTGCGCCCGAGCACCAGCTCGCGATCCTTGCCATCAAAACCCGCGGCCGAGATGTCCGTGCTTTCGTCCCAGTAGTCGAAAGTCCAACCGCCGAGCGCAAAACCGCCGGTGGGATCTTCTTCCGGTCCGCCGGGCGCCTGCATGACGCCATCGAGCGACACGAACGTCGATGCGACGAGCTTCCTCATGCGGGCGACCGGCTGCCACCCGCCCATCTGCGCTGCAACGACATCCCGCCGAGAATCGCCGGCACCAGCGTCAGCAGGAAGAACAGGTGATACCAGACCGGGAACGCGTGCCACAGCTTCAGGTGCAGCAGCACGAAGAGCAGCAGCATGAGCAGCGCGAACACCCAGCCCGGGCGAATATTGCCGCGCGCGACCCATCCGCACGCGACGCCTGCCACGACCGAGGTGGCGAGCCCGACGACCAGTCGTCCGAGCATCATCGGCAGCGTGAACGCCATGGCCGATTCGGCCGCAGCGTAGCCGGGCAGCGCGACGCGCAGCCCCATGTTGAACACCGTCGCGGCCACGATCCACGCGGCCACCCCGACCACCACCGCGATAACAGACCGAGTCATGCGTGCTTCCCCCCTCACGGACGCTGGCACTGCGTCTCTTTGCCCCGGCACAGGATGACACACGCAGCGGGCGTCGCGTCCAGCCGCCGCGTCACCGGCATTGGACTCCGTCATCCGCCGGAGCGCACAGGTCGGGCCAGCCGTTCGCGCGCCAGAACTTCACGAGCCCGATGTCACGCACGAATCGGGCGAAGCGCGGATCACGACGCATGGCGGCCGCCGGCGGAAACCACCAGTCCGCCTTGAGGACCGTACCGGGACCCTCGCCCCTGGGCGGGCGCGCCGGACCGCCGGAGCCGTCGGCCGCCAGCAGTGAATCCGGATCCACCGTGCCGGCGATGGTGGCCAGCGCGGCATCGACGTCGCCAGCCTGCGATTCCACCGCGAACCGGCCGAGCCCCGGCGGCCCGTAAGGGCCGAGCTGCGCCAGCATCGCACGCGTGGGCGCATCGATCTTCCTGTGGCGTACCGCCGCGATCGACATGCGGATCTCCCGTTCCCGCTGCGGCAGCGCCTGCATCATGATCCTTTCAGCCTGGTCGAGGTCGCCGCGCACCAGCGCCGCCCCACCGGGGATCGCCGTGGCCTGCCAGCCCGTCCAGCCATTCTCGCGAGACCGCGCCGAAGACTGTTCGATCAGGTCGTAGCGTCCGACCATCAGGCCCGCATAGGCGGCGGCCCAGGAGATGAGCGGCGACAGCGGATCGATTTCGGCGGCCCGCTGCACCTCCGCGAACCCCTTGGCGCAGTACCCCGCGGCCAGCAGGAACTGCCCATACCAGTTGTGCGCGTCCGGATTGCCCGGTGCGCGCGCAATGGCGTTGCGGAAATCCCGCTCGGCGTCGCCGTAGCGATTCTGACGCTGCGCGTACAGGGCGCGCACCAGGTAAGGCTCGCCGAGCTTCGGCTCCAGCTGCAGCGCGCGGTCGGCCGCGGCCTGCGCCTCCACCCATTGCGCCTCCTTGCTCTGCAGTTCACCCGGCGCCATCGACCGCGAACTCTCCGTCTCGAGGCTGGCAGCCTGTCGGCTCCAGGACGGCATCAGCATCAGCACCACGGCCCGCAACGAATGCGCCCGGGCGAAGCCGGGATCCCGCGCAAGCGCCGCATCCACGTGTGCCAGCGCTTCGGTCAGGTCGGCCGGCGACTTCCGGTTGCGCACGTGCTCGCGCGCTTGCAGGAACTGCTGCCAGGCGTCGATGTCCCGCGTCGGCCGACGACCGAGCGTCGCCAGCTCGTCCGCGCCCATGGCAATCTTCAGCGACCGGACGATATGTTCGGCGACGTCGGATTGGATGGCGAACACGTCGTCGAGCTTGCGTTCATAGGTCTGCGACCACAGCTGCGCATCCGCGGCTACATCGACCAGCTGTGCCGTGACGCGCACCCGGTCACCCGCCTTGCGCACGCTGCCCTCGACGACGTAGGCGACCGCGAGTTTCCGCGCAATCGTCGGCAGGTCGACCTGCTCGCCACGGAACGAGAATGACGAGGTGCGCGAGATGACACGCAAGCCCTCCACGTCCGCCAGCAGGTTGAGGATCTCCTCCGTGACGCCGTCGGAAAAATATTCCTGCTCCACATCCGAGCTCAGGTTCACGAAGGGCAGCACGGCGATGGACTTGTCCGCGGCCACGGCGCCCGGCGTATCCACGCCCGGGCGTGGTTGCGCTGGCGACGGGATCGCGACGAACGACGTCTCGATCACGCGCTGGTAGCGCCAGAGCAGGACGCCGCCCAGCAGAAGGAGCAGCGTGATGATGGTGAGCTCAGCGGCCGTGACGCGCTGGTCGCCGCGATCGCCGTGGTACCAGGCGATGAGCAGCGCGATCGGCAGCCCGACCACGAACAGGAGGATCGCGACGCGCTGCAGCTGGTCGGGCCAGTGAAATGCGCTGCCGACGTAGCCCAAGCCCTGCAGCAGGCCCCAGCCGGCGGCGACGTAGGCGAGGCCCCACTGCACCACGTTTCGGCGGCGCAGCTTGCTCCACAGGCCCTCGCCCGGGCCTTCGGTCCGCTCGGTGTCGGCCACGTGTCCTCCCCGTCCGAGCGAGTGTATCGGAACGACTGGACCGCGAGCGCTCCCCAACCGTCCCTCTTGCAGTGCGGCACGCCGTTCGTTCGTCAGCGACTGCGTGATTTTCCACTAGTCGCGACGTCGAGCCGGGGCGCGGCTCGAAGTCCGGACCGTTCCGCTCCGCGGTCACTCCTGCGGCGCTGTTGGGCGAGCGCCGAAGCGGTACATCAAGCCGTCGCTCACCATCGTGACCGTGGTGTCCTGGAAGTTCACGTCGTTGTTGTCCTGGCCCCAAAGAACGGTGCCCGTTGCCTGCCAGCGCCCACCCTCGATGGGGAGGCGGTAGAACAACGTCGAGTCGAGGACGACGCCGTTCGAATTGGTCTTGCGGTTGTAGAGCGGGTTCCGCGCGTCCTGGCTGGTGTTCACATACGCGGCGTTGCTGGCCACGCTGTAGCCGTCGCCCAGGAAGATGTAACTCAACTGCAGCCGGTAGGTGTCGCCGCTGATCGCGTCACCCTCGCGGTCGTTGATCGTGTAGCGGATCATCGGGCGGACGAGATTGCGCCCACCCTCGCCCAGCCGGAACAGGTAGGACGCGTCGAACTGGTACTGGCTGCCGTCGCGCCGCAGCAGCTTCTGGCACGATGCATCGCAGGTCACGCTCGTGACGCCCTCGCCGCTGTGCTCGGACCCGATCGAGATGTCGCGGTAGGAAAACGTGAGCTGGACCGCGCTGTCGAGCACGCGGTCCCACCGCAGGCGCACGCCGGTCGAATCGCGGTCCGTCTCCTTGCGCCGCACATTCTCCGCGTACGGATCCTTCCAGACCTGCGTCGGAATGCCGCTGAAGAGGAAACCGCCCTGCAGGATGCCGCCGGATCCGATGTCCTTGCGCACTCCGAGCTGCGTGACGCCGTCGAGCGTGACGGCGTCCTCGAGCGAGGTGCCGAAGAAGCCCTGCCAGCCGTTGCCGAAGGTATAGGCGATCTCGCCCGTGATCACCGGGAACGCGGTGGAGTCGCTGGTCGGCCGCTGGGTCACCGACTTGATGACGGGATTCCCGATGTCGATCAGGTCGTTGCCCGCGACGAGATTGCTCTTCAGGTCGAGATACCCGATGCCGCCGACGATGAACCCGCTCCAGCCGGGCGTCGACGGGATGGGCTGTATGGCCATGGCTGCCGGCGCGACACCGACGGTGAGCATCGTGAGCAAGGAAAGCCTAAGTTGCCTGGAGATCATTTGCGCCTCATCACGGACTCTCGGGGCCAATGGCGCAAAAGATCAAGCGCCAGCATCATCCTGGATCGAAACCGGAAGCTTAGCATCACGCAGCCGGCCTGCCGCCGGCGCCGGCCACCCGCGGGCGACCGGGTCACCGGCCCCTGGGGCTTCTACGACCTGCCGGCCGTTTATGGCCAATACGTGGACCAGCCCGAGCTCAATCTCCTCGAAGGGCAGGTCACGGTCAGCACCAACTTCTACTCCACCCAGTCTGCGATACTCGTCTGCACCCTGACCACGACGGTGAAAGACCTCACGGCGATGGACAGCGCCGTCGCGGCGGTCGCCAATGCAATTGCGGCGCGGCTGCACAGCGATGGGCTCGTGAAATAGACCCGGTCAGTCGCGTCCTGCAGGAGCCGGCGGCAGGTGATCGGCGAAATGCGTCTGCGAGAGATCTCTTGCGCTCTGCTCGCGTTGATCGCCGCGCCCGCCCCCGCGCAGGACGCCAATATCCTTCTCCCCGTCCCCGAGCTGGAGCGCCTGCTCGCCGACGAACCGTTCACGATCGTGAGCGCGGAGCTCAGCCGGCCGGGCGTTCGCGAGGACAGCACGCTCAAGGCGGAAGTCTCCTTCAGCGGCAGGCCGCCCATGCGCGTCAAGCTGCGCCAGGCCAGGCCGGGCGCGGACGCCTTCAACAACGAACCTCGCTACGATCTCGCGGCCTACGCGTTGCAGGGCCTGTTTCTCGATCCCGCGGAATGCGTGGTCCCTCCGACCGCGCTGCGTTTCGTGCCGCTCGCCGAGATCCGCAGGTTCGCGCGCGACGCGCAGCGCACGTTCGTCGGCGCCGACCAGGTGCTCGCGGTGATCCAGTACTGGCTGCAGGACGTCAAGGTCGTCGAAGATGCCCTCTCCGCTGCGCTCTATGCCGCCGACCCCGTCTATGCCCGCCATGTCGAGCAGTTCAACGTGCTCACCGACCTCATCGACCACGGCGACTCGAACCTGGGCAATTTCCTCGTCTCACGTGCCGGGCACGGCCAGCGGGTGTTCTCGGTGGACAACGGCGTGGCCTTCACCTCCGGCGGCGACCGGGGAAGGCCCTGGAACGAGCTGCGCGTCGAGAAGCTGCCGGCCGACACAATCGAGCGGCTGCGGCGCATCACACCGGAGCAACTGCGGACACGGCTCGGCGTGCTCGCGCAGTGGCGGCTGGACGAAGATCACTTCGTCCCGGTCCCACCCACCGACAACCTTCGACCTTCCCGTGGTGTGCGCCGCGAGAAGGACCTGCTGCAGATGGGACTCACGACGGAGGAGATCGAACGGGTGTGTACGAAGCTGCAGCGCCTGCTCGCGCTCGTGGACGGCGGGCGGATCGCGACGTACAAGATGCCAGCCGTGGACACCGGCGGGGAGACACCATGAGCCTGTTCGCGGAGAAGTGCGTTCGGTGCGGATGTCGGACTACGGAGACACACGAGGGACGGCCCACCTGCGAGCGCTGCCGCCGGGATCTCGAGTTGAAGCTGGCCGCAGCGCGGGAACAGCCGATCGCCTGCCCGATCGACGGGACTGCGATGACCAAGTCGATCGCCCACATGCTGGTCATCGACCGCTGCC
>JBBIVG010000168.1:0-7445 GCA_037439865.1 Nevskiaceae bacterium | reverse complement strand
TGGCGCATTCGTGCGCCTGTGGCGCTGGCTCGTCGGCGACAAGCGCGCGCCGGAGCCCGTGGCCGCGACCGCGGAGGTCAGTCCGGATCGCGGACGCGAGCGCGGCCGGGACCGTGACCGCGGCCGCGGTCGGGATCGAGACGAGCGACGCGGCGGACGCGATGAGCGACGCGAGGGGCGCCGCGACGAGCGCGGTCGCGAAGAGAAGCGCGGCGAGCGCCGGGACGGAGAGCGACGTCCGGAACGCGAGCGGCGCGACGGCGAGCGACGGCCCGAGAGACAGGAGCAGCGGGCCGACCAGCAGCAGGCGCAGGGCGGCCAGCGCGAACGTCGGCCCGAGGGACAGCAGCGTCAGCCGCAGCAGCCTCAGCAACCTCCGCGTGGCGATCAGTCGCGCAAGGACGAGCAGGCGGCGCAGGCACCACGCGCCGATGCGGTGGGCCAGCCAGTCGAAGGCCAGCGTCCCGATCAGCCGGAGCGCGCCGAAGTCGAACGCGGCGAGCGCGGCGGCCGCCGGTCGCGGCGCGGAGGCCGTCGCCGTCGTCGTGATGGTGGCGAATCGTTCGGCCAGGAGCAGCGTCCGGAAGGCGCTCCTCGCGAAGGCGCTGCCGTGGCGCAGTCCGTCAGCGAGGCTGTAACCGAGCCCGCAGGCACGCCTGAACGTGGCTTCGAGCCGGTGCGCGAAGCGCCGCCTCCCCGCGAGCCGCCACCGCCGCCGCAGCTCGGCTCGTTCGACTTCGAGCGAGTGCCGGACCGTGTCCCGATGCCGATCGTGCGGCCGCCGCACGACGTGCAGGAGTGGACGCCCGGGCCGCCAAGCGACGCGACGCGCGAAGCGCCGCGCAACGAGCCTTGATCACCGCCCGCCCGGCCTAGCGCGGCCGGGCGGGCGAACGGGCGAGCAGCTCGTCGAGGAGGCCCTGCGCGGCCTCTTCGACGAGTTCGAGCACTTGCTCGAACCCCGCCGCTCCACCGTAGTACGGATCCGGAACGTCCTCGATTTCGGGCGATGGCGCGAACTCCATCATCAGCCGCACGCGCTCGCGGAACTCGTCGGGACTGCGATCCAGCAGGATCTCTCGATTCAGCCTGTCCATGGCGACCAGCAGGTCGAAGCGCTCGAAGTCCTCATCCTCGACCATGCGGGCCCGGAGGGCCTTGAGGTCGATGCCGCGACGGGCCGCCGCCGCGACGGCGCGCGGATCCGGCGCTTCGCCGACGTGATAGTCGTGCGTACCGGCCGAGTCGATCTCGACGCGCAGGTCCGGGGCGCGCTCTTCGACCAGCTTACGGAAGACACCCTCCGCCGTCGGCGATCGACAGATGTTGCCCATGCAGACGAACAACACCGCGACGGTTCGAGGGTCCCGCGTCACGCTTGCCTCCACATCACCGGATCGTTTCCGCGTCCGATTGTAATCCAGCGCCGTTCGCCCGCAGGCATGCGAACGAAGTAAGCTCACTCTCCTCCCGGCCGATGATCGACACCTCCTCCCTCATGCGCAGAGCCGTCCCTGTCCTCCTGTTGGCGCTTCTCCTGGCGGTCGGCGGGCTCGTCCTCGCCGTCCGTCTCGGCATTGCCCCGGTCGGCAACGCGCGAGTGCTGCTCGACTCCGTGCTCGGGCGCGGGATCGACTCGCCGGACGACGCGACCGTCGTCGGCCGGCTCAAGGCGGCCGAGGGATACACGGTGAGCCTGTACGCCGGCGACCTGCCACTCGCCCGCTGGTTGCGGTTCACGTCGGCGGGAGACCTGGTCGTTTCGCGAACCCGGGGTGATGAGGTGGTGCTGCTCGAGCGCGACCGTGATGGCGATGGTCGTCCAGACGGGCGCCGCGTACTGCTGGGCGGGCTCGACCGGCCTCATGGACTCGAACTTCACGACGGTTGGCTGTACGTCGCCGAGCGCACGGCGGTCGGCCGCATCCGGTTCGACGAGCAGACCGGCCGGACGAGCGGTCGCTACGAGCACTTCATCACCGGCATCACGGGCGACGGCAATCATTTCACGCGCACGATCCGCATCGGTCCCGACGGGCGGCTCTACCTGTCGCAGGGTTCGACCTGCAACGTGTGCGAGGAGAAGGACGAACGCCGCGCCACGATCATGACGTTCGAACCCGACGGGTCGGACGGCCGCATCCTCGCCCGGGGCCTGCGCAACAGCGTCGGTTTCGACTGGGCCCCCTGGGACGGCTCCCTCTATGCGACCGAGAATGCGCGGGACCTGCTCGGCGACGACTTCCCGCCCGACGAACTGAATCGCGTCGAAGCGGGCGCGTTCTACGGCTGGCCGTACGTGAACGGCTCGAACGTCCTCGATCCGGACCTCGGGCCCGGCCACGAGGCGATGCTCGGGCAGTCGCGACCACCGGTGCACGCCTTCCGCGCGCACAACGCGCCGTTGGGCATCACTTTCCTGCGAGCCCCGAATCGCCCGCCAGGTTTCGAGCGTGCGGCCGTCGTCGCCCTGCACGGCTCGTGGAATCGCACTCGTCCCGACGGCTACAAGGTCGTCTCGCTGCACTGGCTCGACGACGGTGCCATCGAGGAACGCGACTTTCTCTCGGGCTTCCTGGCGCCTGGCGAGACGATCGGGCGGCCCGCCGACGTCGCCGAAGGCCCCGACGGGGCGGTCTATGTCTCCGACGACTATGCCGGAGCGATCTATCGCGTCGCGCCGGTCCGGGCGGGCCCTGTGATACCGTTCGCGCCCAACGGAAAGCACTGATCGGGCAGGACCCGCGCGTGAGTGGCCATCGACTCGTCTATTCCACCGGCCAGGGGCGGCTCTGTCCCGAGTGCGCCCGGCCCGTCACCGAGTGCCGATGCAGACGCAGCAAGCCGGCGCAGCCTGCGGCGCCAAAGGGAGACGGCATCGTCAGGGTCGGCCGCGAGACCAAGGGTCGCAAGGGCAAGGGAGTCAGCGTCGTCACGGGAATTCCTCTCGCTGGTCCGGAGCTCGAAGCGCTCGCAACACGGTTGAAGAAGCGCTGCGGCTCCGGTGGCACGGTGGATGGCGGCGTGATCGAGATCCAGGGTGATCATCGCGACCTGCTCGTCGAGGAACTCGGCAGGCTCGGCTACACGGTGAAGCGCTCCGGCGGCTGAGCGGCCTCGATGCGGCTCAACAAGTACCTCGCGGAAACCGGCGCCTGCTCGAGGCGCGAGGCCGACCAGTGGATCGAGGCGGGGCGAGTCACGGTGAACGGCGCGCGCGCGATGCTGGGCACGCAGGTCGCCGAGGGCGACGCGGTGCTGCTCGACGGGGCGACGCTGCGTGCGAAGCCGCGCAAGGTCTACATCGCGCTCAACAAGCCGGTCGGCATCGAGTGCACGACCGACCGCGCGGTACCGGAAAACATCGTCGACTTCGTCGGTCACCGCGAGCGGGTGTTCCCGATCGGCCGCCTGGACAAGGACTCCGAGGGCCTGATCCTGCTCACCAACGACGGCGACGTCGTGAACGTAGTCCTGCGTGCGGAGAACGAGCACGAGAAGGAATACGTCGTCGCCGTCGATCGGCCCATCACGCCCGAGTTCCTGCGCGGCATGGCGGGCGGCGTGCCGATCCTCGACACCGTGACGAACCCCTGCAAGGTGACGCAGGTCGGGAGGAACACCTTTCGCATCGTGCTCACGCAGGGACTCAACCGGCAGATCCGCCGCATGTGCGAGCACTTCGGATACACGGTGCGCCGCCTGCAGCGGGTCAGGATCATGCACGTTCGGCTCGGCGACCTGCCGCCAGGCAAGTGGCGCAACCTGACCGCCGAGGAAGTCCGCGGTCTCGTGCCCGCGCGCAGGACGCTCAGCCTGCGCCCGCGGACGACGCCGACCGGGCGTTGATCCCGGTCGGATTCAGCCCTCGAGTGGCGGCTCCCGCTGTGACTTCCTGTGCGTGACGTCGAGGTACATGTTGTACACCGCTACGCCCGCCGGAAACAGGTTCGACAGGATGCCGACCGAGTCGTTCTTGCCGAACGTGAAATACGCCAGCAGGAACACGCTGCCCAGGATGCTCATCACCCAGAATACCGTCGGGACGACGGGCTTGCCGTGCGCGCGCGAGTAGGCCATCTGCACGAACCAGCGGCCGGCGAACAGGACCACGCCCAGGTAGCCGACGAGTTTCCAGGGCGTGATGGTCACGCCGAACACCGTCATGAGTACGTCGTTCATACGTGTCTCTCCGCGTGCCTATACGCCCTGCCCCATTGCACGGGCCCTCGCCCGCACCAGGTCCGCCTCCGTATCGACGCCCGGACCCGGCGGCTCGACGCAGGTCCCGACGACGACGCGGATCCCGTTCTGCAGCGCGCGTAGCTGCTCGAGCTTCTCGCGTTGCTCGAGGCTCGACGGCGGAAGCTGCGTGATCGTCCTGAGCGCGCCGACGCGGTACGCATACATTCCCACGTGCCGCATGGCATCGCCGGACTCCCGCTGGCTCGCGAGCCCGGCCGAGGCGCCGTCGCGTGTCCACGGAATCGGTGCCCTGCTGAAATAGAGCGCGGTGCCATCCGCCGCCGCCACGACCTTGACGACGTTCGGGTCGAGGAAGTCGTCGAGCGATTCGATCGGTGTCGCGAGCGTCGCGATACCCGCCGAAGCGTCCGTGCCGAGCAGGCCGGCGACCTGGTCGATGAGCGCTGACGGCAGGAACGGTTCATCCCCCTGCACGTTCACCACGACGGTGTCGTCGCGCCAGCCGCGCGCCGCCGCGACGGCGGCAACACGATCGGTTCCCGACGGGAGCCGGGGATCCGTCATCACCGCGATCGAACGGTCGGGCCGGCGCGGGTCCCGAACCGCGGCCGCGATCCGCGCGTCATCCGTCGCGACGAGGACCTCCCCTGCGCCGCTTGCGCAGGCCCGCTCGACGACGCGCTGGATCATCGGTTTGCCCCCGATGTCGAGCAGTGGTTTGCCCGGCAGCCGCGTCGAGGCGTAGCGCGCCGGGATGACGACGTGGAACGCCAATGTCAGTCCTGCAGCAGCGGATCGTCCATGCCGAGCTTCCGCGCTTCTTCCTCGAGCATCACGGGGATGTCGTCGCGCACCGGAAACGCGAGGCGATCGGCACGGCAGACGAGGCACGGCACCTCGCGGTGCCATTGCAGCGGGCCCTTGCAGACAGGGCAAGCCAGGATGTCGAGCAGTTTGCTATCCAAGGTTCACTCCCGCGCCGGTCAGCCCGGCGCGCTCGAGGATGATCGCGAGCAAATCCCGCGCGGTGTCGCGTTCGATCGTGACATCGAGCTCGACGTACCACCAGTCCGGCCGTGCGCACGCCATGCATTTTACGGCATCTTTCTCGGTCATCAGGACCGTCGCGTCCGCGGGAAACGGCAGCGAACGGCGGTCGAGGGTCGCGTGGTCCGGGAGCGCGTGCGGCTCAACCGTGATGCCGGCCGCGCGCAACGCCGCGAAGAAGGCTTCGGGATTGCCGACCGCAGCGAGTGCGTGGACGCGCCGTCCCTGGAAGGACGCGAGGTCCCGTTGCTCGCCGGACCGGAGATTGACGGCCACCCCCAGTTCGAACCGTGCGTCTGCGACGAACGGGCGCCTCGGCTGGATACGCGCGGCCTGCCCGCCGACACGACGGGTGCGCACGACTGCGTCCACGGTCTCCAGCCTCCCGGCAGATTCCCGCAAGGGCCCTGCGGGCAGCAGCCACCCGTTCCCGAGACCGCGCACCGCATCGACGACCGCAACTTCGTAATCGCGCGCCAGCCGCAGGTGTTGCAGGCCGTCGTCGCAGACGACCACCTGCGCGCCGTGCTCGACCGCAAGGCGCGCCGCGGCCACCCGGTCCGCACCGATCACGACGACATGCGGCCCTCGGCGTGCATGGACGAGGGCCTCGTCGCCGACGTCGGCCGCGTCGTCCGAAGGCACGACGACACGCGGAGCGCCGGCATGTCGCCCCCCGTAGCCGCGTAGCACGACGCCGACGCGGTGCCCGCGCAGCGTGAGCTGTCGCCCCAGCCATGCCGCGATCGGCGTCTTGCCGGTACCGCCGACGGTGAGATTACCGACGACGATGACGGGGACGTCGGCGCGCTGCTGCCGGAGCATCCCGATACGATAAAAGCCGCGCCGCGTAGCGACGACCAGCCGGAACAGGAGCGACAGTGGCCAGAGCGGCAGGCTGAGCCAGGCGGGCCCGTACCAGATTCGCTGCAGGCGGTCCCCTGCGCTCATTCGTTGAACTGCATGCGGTACAGCACCGCATACTGCCCATTGCGGGCCATGAGCTCCTCGTGCGTGCCGGTCTCGATGACGCGCCCGCCGTCCATGACCAGGATGCGGTTGGCCTTCTCGACCGTGGAGAGCCGGTGCGCGATGACCAGCGTCGTCCGGTTGTGCATGAGCTGCTCGAGCTGTTCCTGGATCTGGCGCTCGAGTTCGGTATCCAGGGCGGAGGTTGCCTCGTCGAGGATCAGGATCGGCGTGTTGCGCAGCAGCGCGCGTGCGATCGCGATGCGCTGGCGCTGGCCACCGGAGATCAGCGTGCCGCGGTCGCCGACGACCGTGTCGAGCCCCTGCGGCATCTGGTCCGAAAACTCGCTGACCCGCGCCGCACGCGCCGCCGCCTCGATCTGCTCATCCGTGGCCGGGAAGCCAAAGGCGATGTTCTTGCGGATCGTATCGTTGAAGAGCACCACGTCCTGGCTCACGAGGCTCACCTGCGCGCGCAGCTCGCTCAACCGGTATTCGCGCACGTCGTGGCCGTCGAGAAGGATGCTGCCGCCCGTGACGTCGTAGAAGCGCGGCATCAGGTTCACGATGGTGGACTTGCCGCTGCCGGAGCGACCGACGATCGCGAGCGTCTCGCCGGAGCGGACGTTGAAGCTCACGCCGGACAGGACGTCCTCGGCCCCGCTCGGGTAGCGGAAGCGCACGTCGCGGTACTCCAGTGCGCCACGAGCCCGTTCGACCTCCCGGTCGCCGCCCTTGTCCTCGATGGGCGTGTCGATGATCTCGAAGATGCTCTGGGCAGCGGCGATCCCCTGCTGCAGCGGGCCCGCGACGTTCACCAGGCGGCGCAGCGGCGCCGTGACGAGCCCGAGCGCGGCAATGAAGGCCGTGAAGGCGCCGACCGTCGTGCGCCCCTGCACCGCGTCCACGGTCGCCGTGTACAGAACGCCCGCCATGGCCGTGGCCGCGATCGACTGCACGATCGGGTTGCTGAGTCCCTTCGTGAACATGAGCCGCATGTGCGAGCGACGGTTGTGCTCGATCACGTCCTCGAACAGGGCGGCCTCGTAGTCCTGCGCGTTGAACACGCGCACGACTCGCGGCGCCTCGATGGCTTCCTTCGCCACGCGCGTCACGTCGCCCATCGAGTTCTGGATGCGGCGGCTGTAGCGCCGGAACAGCATGTTGATGCGACGGATCATGAACGCGATCAACGGGCCGACGGTGAGGCTGATCAGCGTGAG
>JBBIVG010000167.1:0-7445 GCA_037439865.1 Nevskiaceae bacterium | reverse complement strand
AGTAGAGCGCCCGGTCGCCCTTGCGGACGGCGCCGGTCTCGAACTCGGCTCCCTTGCTCGAGACCGGGCTCGACTGAAGGCAGTGGTGGCGGCCGTTCTCGATCGTGTAGTTCGCGATGTCGAGTACGCTCGAAAGTCCTGTGTGCAGGTAAGGCACGTGGTAGCCGCCGTCGAGGTAGTTGTCCACGAAGACCTTCCAGTTGCATTCGAACCGGTAGTGACGACGCTCCAGCCAGTGCAGCTTCGAAAGCCCGAGCGCGTGGATCTCGCCCACGACCGCCGGGCCGAGGAACTCCTCCAGCGACGGTCCCTCCGGCTCGAGGCGCACGAACACCCAGTTCTCCCAGGCCTGCGTCGCGACCGGCACGAGGCCGTTCTGCGCCGGATCGAAGTTCCGCTCGTTCTTGAAGCCGGGCGCGCCCTTCAGCGAGCCGTCGAGCGCATAGGTCCAGCCGTGGTAGGGGCAGCGGAGGTGCTTTTCGCAGCCCGCCGGCTCGGTCATTACGGCGGCCGCGTGGTGCCGGCACACGTTGAAGAATCCGCGCAGCACGCCGTCGTTGCCACGAACCACGACGATCGGCTCGCCCGCGACCTCGGCCGTGACGTACTGGCCCGGCTCACGAACCTGGTCGAGCCGCGCGACCAGTTGCCACGTGCGCGCGAACGTCGTCCGCTGCTCCAGGTCCAGGATGCGTGGGTCGACGTACCACGACGACGGGCAGGTGCACGCCTCCTCGAGTGGCAGGCTGGGATCGTAGGCGTCGATGAGATCGCGGGGTGGGGCACGCATGCCCGGTCGGCTCCAGTACGCACGGAGTCTTGGCGCCCATCGTAAGGGCTCCCGGGGCCGGGCCGTGCGCGATCCGGCCCCGGGAAGGTCTCGCCAGTCGGGGCCCGGCTCAGAACTCCTGGCGGAAGATCAGGCCGATCGTGCGCGGCTGGTTGGTTCCGGTGTAGGTCGTGTAGGGATGACCGACCGCCGCGCCGCAGACCTCGACCGCGCACTCCTGGTACTTGAAGAGATCGGCCCGTTCGTCGAACGCATTGTTGATGAATAGCGTCAGGGAGTAGGGACCCTTCTTCATGCTGCCGGAGAAGTCGGCGATGCCGTAGGCGCCCTGCTTGCCGGTGAACTGCCGGTTGTAGGGGATCAGTTCCGATTCGACTTCGTTCTGGTAGACGTACGAACCCTGCACGCTGGCGTCGTATCCGCCGACGTTGAACATGTAGGTCGCGATCAGGTTGCCCTTGAAGGTCGGCGTCACCGGCAGCTGGGTGCCCTTCTTGGCGAGTTGCTCCGGCGGGCAGGGGTCAGTGTTGAGGGCCTGGCAGAAGTTCTGTGTCAGCTCCGGATTGAGCCAGGTCGCCCCAGCCGAGAGCCGCAGCTGCGAAGTCGCCGCCCAGTCGACATAGGCCTCGATGCCGTCGATCTCCGCCTGGCCGGCGTTACGGATGTTGGTGAGGCCGTTCTCGCCCAGGTACGAGTACTGGAACTTGTCCCACTTTTCGATGAACGCGGCCCCGTTGAAGCGTACCGTGCCATCGGCCAGCGTCGTCTTCCACCCGACCTCGTAGTTGGTCAGGTAGTCCGCCTTGTAGGGCGGAAACGTTCCGCGACGGTTCACGCCTCCGGGCCGGAAGCCCTCGGAGTAGGTGGCGTAGACCATCAGGTCCTCCTGGAACTTGTAGGCGAAATTCACCTTGGGCGTTCCGCCGCTCTCGCTCGTGCCCTTGTTCAGGTTGATGCAGGGCGCGCCGCGGTACTTCTTGGGGTTGAAGCAGGCCGCTTCGCCGGTCTTGGAGCTGTAGTTGGCGTTGAATCCGAAGAAGCCCTTCAGGTTGTTGTCCGTGTTGAACAACCTGTAGCCCGCCGTCGCGGTCAGCTTCTCGGTGATGTCATAGTAGAGTTCGCCGAACGCAGCGTAGCTGTCGTCCGTGCGCGTCTGCTCGGTCAGCCAGATCGTGTCGGGCCAGCCCGTCACCCAGTAGTACGAGGTGAGGTCGTCCACCATGTACCGCTGCTCGATCTGGTGCTCGGCGGACTGCGCGAACAGGCCCCCGGTGAAACGCAGGCGCTGGTCCCGCGGCGAGCTGAAGCGCAGCTCATTGCTCCACATCTTGTAGCCGTCCTTGCCGCGGATGAACTGCGCCGGACTCACGAAGTCACCGGCGTCGTTCTTGAAGTAGGCGCCGTAGCCGCAGCAGATGTCGTACCAGTAACCGTAGTCGGAGTAGTCGGACTGGGTATCCGTGGTGCGGTCCAGGTAGGCGCCCGCATAGACCATGTCCCAGGACCCGATCTTGCCTTCCACGGTGAGCGAGGCCTGGACCCACGTGTCCTTCGACTTCTCCGGGTAGAAATGCGTGATCTTCAGGTCGCCGATGTTCGGGTCGTAGGCGAATACGCCGTTGTAATCCGCGACCTGTCCCATCACGCCCGGCGTGATCGTCCAGTTGTCGTTCAGGTCGATCTTGAGCAACGCCCGGCCGCCGTAGGTGTCGCCGTTGTTGTAGTTGTCCTTGGCCCGCGAGTAGTTGTCCATCGTGATGCCCGACGTCGGGAAGGTCATGGTGCCCTTCACGTTGTCGATGTACCCGGGCGCGTGCTCGTACCAGCCGACGAGCCGCACCGCGCTCGAGTCGGTGAGCGGAATGTTGACGTATCCCTCCGCGGTGTAACCCGAGTCGCCCCCGGAGACGGTGTTGCCCTGCAGGTCGTAGCTGGCGCTGAAGGCCTTGGGATCGGGCTTGTTCGTGATGGTGCGGATCGTGCCGGCCTGCGAGCTCGCGCCGTACAGCGTGCCCTGCGGGCCGGCGAGCATCTCGACGCGCTCGATGTCGTAGACGTGGATGTCGAGCGAGCCCTGGATCGTCGTGATCGGCTGCTCGTCGAGGTACTGGCCGACGCTCGGCATCGGGCCCGAGTGGTTGCCGTTGTCGCCGCTCGCCACGCCGCGCATGAACACGCGCGTGAAGCCGGGACCGAACGTCTGGAAGGTCACGCTGGGCATGAACTTCATGTAGTCGGTCATGCTGTTGATGCGGAGGTCCTGGAGCTTGCTCTCCCCGAACGCCTGGATGCTCATCGGCACGGCCTGCAGGTTCTCCTGCTGCTTCTGGGCCGTCACGACGACTTCCTCGAGCGCGGCGCCCGTGTCCTGCGCCAGGGCGGTGCTCACGCCGGCCATCAGCAGCGGCGCCAGAGGCAAGGCCATCGCCATCCGTCGCGCGGAGTGTCCCGCCTGCAGTTGCTCCAGCTTTCTCTTGCGGCTACGAGTCATCGCCGTACTCCCCTTTGGAAAAATTTTGCAATTCTGATCGTCCGC
Source organism: Nevskiaceae bacterium (assembly GCA_037439865.1). GTDB lineage: Bacteria > Pseudomonadota > Gammaproteobacteria > Steroidobacterales > Steroidobacteraceae > RPQJ01. Next base: position 4,119 of record JBBIVG010000167.1, on the reverse strand, counting down.
CCCCGCGGATTTCAACTCGCGTTGCTGCGGGCGTACGTCTCGACGACCGGCCCGAGTGCCTGTTCGAGCGGCCCGAGCCAGGCGCGATAGTGAGTCCACTGCTCCAGCGCGTCGCGATAAATGGGCCGGCGCACCTGCTCCGAGCTGGCCGTTCGCACGGCCCGCTCGTTCTCGTAGAAGCGCAGGCACGCGTCCTCGAAAGGCAGGCCGCAGTAGTCGAGCAGGCGGCGGACTTCGCTTTCCGTGTCGTCGACCACGCGCTCGTAGATCGCCCGGTGCACGCGGCCGGGCAGGACCCGGTCGAAGTGCTCCATCAAGTCCACGTAGTCGCGGTAGTACCGGCCGAGTTCGGCGAGGTCGTAGGAATAGCGGTTGCCGCGCGCGAAGTGCTGCTTGAATGCCGAAAAGCAGCAGCTCATCGGGTGCCGGCGCGCGTCGATGATCCTGGCGTTCGGCAGGATCAGGTGGATCAGCCCGGCGTGCAGCCAGTTGTTCGGGTTCTTGTCGATGAAGAACGGGGCATCGGTCTTGCGCTGCACGCTGGTACTCTGCAGGTAGCGGTCGCCCAGGGCCCGGAGTTCGTCGTCCGATAGCTCCCGCAGGATGCCCGGATAAGCGTAGGGCGCCTTGCGCCCCCGGCGGTCCCCCAGTTCGCGCGCAATGGCGCCGATGTCCGGGAGCTCCATGGTCCCTTCGACGGCGGAGTGGCTGGAGAGGATCTGCTCGAGCAGCGTCGAACCCGAGCGCGGCAGGCCGACGATGAAGATCGGGTCCGGTGCCTGGCTGCCGCTGCCGCGGCGGGACTCGATGAAGTCGGCCGTGAACAGGCACTGGGTCTGGCGAACGCGCTCCGACACGGCGTCGGCGTCGTAGTCGATGACCGACCGGCGCAGGCGATTGCCCTCGGCGTAGTGCTCGAAGGAGGCGGGGTAATCGGCCTCGTCCTCCAGGGCCTTGCCGAGCGCGAAGTGGAAGTGGAAACGGTCTTCGATCGAGAGGTCTTCCCGGCGCAACTGCTCGACCATCCGCTCGATGTCCGCCGCCGAAAAGCGGAACGTCTTCAGGTTCGCCAGGCTCCAGTAGGCCTCCCCATAGCCCGGGGACAACTCAACCGACTTGCGGTACGCGTCGATCGACTCGGCCTGGCGGCCGGTCGTCCGCAGCGCGTGCCCGTAGCTGTGCCAGACCTTGGGGTGCTCGGGAAACTGCTCCAGGACCTCCCGGTAGATCTCAACCGATTGCTGGACCTCGCCCAGCCTCGCCAGCAGGGACGCTTTCAGGTTCCGGCCGCCGGTGTCGGTCGGATCCGACTGCAGGAGTCGGTCGACCTCGCGCAGCGCGTCGGCGAACCGGTCCTGCCGCTGCAGCACCAGGGCGTAATTGTGGCGGGCCGCGTTGAAGCCCGGGGCCAGTTCCAGGCAGCGCGCGAGCAGGGTCTCCGCGTCGCGATAGCGCCCGAGCCGCGCGGCCACTTCGGCCAGCATGCGGATGGCCGCGACGTCGGTGGGGAAGCGCTTCAGGTGCTCGCGCAGCAGGCGCTCCGCGACGGGGATGCGCCCCTCGCAGAGGGCCGCGGCCGGCTCGAGCAGGCGAGGGTCCCGGGTTGCGGCCTTGATGTGCCGGGCATAGGCGGCATCGGCGCCGCTGGTGTCCCCGAGGGCGGTGAGGTTGTCGCCGAGCGCGCGCCACGCGTCGCCCATCTCGGGCTTGAGTTCCACGGCGCGACGCAGCCGAGTCACCGCATCGGCGCTGCGACCGGCCGCACCGAGCGCGAGGCCGAGCTCGTACTGTGGCGAGACCCAGTCAGGATAGGCGAGCGCCAGGGGCTCGAGGATGTCGAGCGCCGCTGCGGTCTCGCCTCGTGCCCGGTGCGATGCGCCGAGAATGACCGTCGCGACAGGGTGTCCCGGCGCAACCTTGAGAACCTCGCTGGCCTGTTCGGCAGCCAGGGCCGGTTCTCTCGTCAGCAGGCCTGCGGCGTGAGCGAGCGCTACGTCTATGGTGCCGGTCGGCTCCTGGGCGCCGCTCATTCAATGGCCTCGTCTTTGTGGGCGTGCGCGACGAATGAAAGACTGGCCTCACTCCCTTGTCAAATGCATCGACGCGCCCAGCTCGCCGGGTTGCCAATAAAGATGTCTGAGACATCAAAGAAGATACCCAACAATTTATAATCAACCGAAAATAATGGTAATGTTCGTCGGGTCGATCGGCGGCATGGTGGCCGCATCGAATTCCGGAACCCGTCGACACCCGTGCGAGCATGACCGTTCTCGAATCGCCGTTGTCCGCCTGCCTGGCGCTGCTTGCGCTGTGGCTGGCGATCGGATTCTGCGGCGTGCTGCGACCAAACAGTTTCAGGCTGATCGCGCGGGTCCTGTTCCCGCTCGGGGCCTTGTGCGGAGCGTTGCTGGCTGCGGTCGCGGCTGTCGGCATCGTGTCCCCCGCGAAAACCGTGACGCTCCTGATCGGGCTGCCCGATCTTCCCTTTCACGCGCGCCTCGACGCGCTGTCCGGCGCTTTCCTTTTCCTGCTCGGTGCCGCCTCGACCGGAATTTCGGTCTTCGCCGCGGGCTATTTTCGCAAGGGGCAGGGCACCGCGCCGGGGCTCCTGTGCCTGCAGTACCACCTGTTTCTCGCCGCGATGGGCTTCGTGCTGCTTGCCGACGACGCCTACGGATTCATGGTCGCGTGGGAGACCATGGCACTGTCGTCGTATTTCCTCGTCACGGCCCAGCATGGCCTGCCTGAAATCCGACGCGCGGGTTTTCTCTACCTGCTGATCGCGCACGTGGGAGCGATTTCGATCCTGCTCAGCTTCGGCGTGATGCAGGGCGGGAGCTGGCAGTTCACGTTCGATGCCATGCGCGCCGCACACCTGGCGCCGGGCTGGGCGGCCGCGGCGTTCGGCCTCGCGCTGGTCGGGTTCGGTGCCAAGGCAGGGCTCGTGCCCCTGCACGTCTGGCTGCCCGAGGCACACCCGGCGGCGCCGTCGCCGGTCTCCGCGCTGATGAGCGGCATCATGCTCAAGACGGCCGTGTACGGCGTACTGCGGGTCACGTTCGACCTGCTGGGCGACCCGCTCTGGTGGTGGGGCCTGATCCCCGTGGCGGTGGGACTCGGCACTGCGCTCTTCGGCGTCGTGTTCGCCGCGGCGCAAACCGACATGAAGCGACTACTGGCTTACTCCTCGGTCGAGAACATCGGCATTCTTTTCACGGGGATCGGCCTCGCGATCGTCTTCCAGGGCGTCGGCATGCGGCCGCTCGCCGCGCTCGCGCTCACCGCGGTCCTCTACCACGCGCTCAACCACGCGTTCATGAAGAGCCTGCTGTTCCTCGGCACGGGCGCGGTCCTGCACGCGACCGGCGAGCGCAATCTCGGCAGGCTCGGCGGCCTGATCCACCGCATGCCCTGGGTCGCCTGGCTCACGCTCGTGGGCGCGCTCGCGATTGCCGGCCTGCCTCCGCTGAACGGATTCGTCTCCGAGTGGCTGCTGCTGCAGTCGTTCCTGTTCGCGCAGGAAGTGCCGCACCCGTTCGTGAACATGCTGCTTCCCCTCGGCGCGTCGGTCGTGGCACTCGCGGCCGCCCTGGCCGGCTACGTGATGGTCAAGTTCTACGGCGTGATATTCCTGGGCCAGCCGCGGGAGCCATCGCTCGCGAATGCGCACGACGCCGGCCGGCTCGAGAAGCTGGGCCTCTCCTGGCTGGCGGCCGGTTGCGTGCTGCTCGGCCTGCTGCCGGTGCAGGTCGTGCGCGGCCTGGGCCACGTCACGGGACAGCTGACGGGTCATGCCGTGCCGACCGTGCCGGGATGGTCGTGGCTGCTCGCGCCGCTGCCCGACCGGGAGGTTTCGTACGCGCCGCTGGTGCTGTTGCTGGTGATCATCGGCGTCGTGGCGATCACGTATTTCACGGTCCGCGGGACTTATCGCCGCGCGGTGCGCCGGGCACCCGCGTGGGACTGCGGTTTCGTGCGTCTCGATGCCCGCATGCAGGACACCGCGGAAGGATTCGGGCAGCCGATCCGTCACATCTTCCAGTCGTTCTTCCACATGGACCGCGAGTTGCCGTCGCCGTTCGACAGCGCGCCGCAGTACCGCGTCACGGTCGCCGACCG
>JBBIVG010000166.1:0-7462 GCA_037439865.1 Nevskiaceae bacterium | reverse complement strand
ACAGGACCGGTACCGCCAGCAGCCTGAGGCCGCTCAGCAGGTTCGGCAGCTGCTGCAGGACCGGGCTGCGCTCCGCGGTGACGCCCATCGCGGCGCAGGATTGCGCGTCGTGCACCGCCCGTCAGCTGCGGATTCCCGCAAGCCGACGGGCGCCGACTAGAGTCGTCAGGGACGGCACACGAACCCGTGGCCTCCGGTCGGCGGCGCCGAGACGGTCAGCTCCGCAAACTCGCACAGCCAGCGGCGCGTCTCGCACGGCGCGACGATTTCCTCGACGAGGAAGCGCTCCGCCGAGCGGAACGGCGAACGCAGCCGGTTGAGGCGCTCCTGGATCTCGCGTCGCGCGGCCTCCGGGTCGGGCGCGGCTTCGATCTGCGCCTTGAATGCGGCCTCGATGCCACCCTCGGGCGGCAGCGAGCCCCAGTCTCCGCTCGGCCACGCGATGCGGTAGCGGAAGCGCGTGTGATCCATCATGCCTGCGCCGGCCACGCCGAACGCGCGTCGCAGGATCACGGCGCACCACGGCACCGTGGACTGGAAGATCGTGGCGATCGCACGCGTGCCGTCGCGGATCGTGCCCGCCTTCTCGGCCTGCGAGCCGACCGTGAATCCACCGACGTCCACGAAGTGCACGACCGGCAGGCCGAACGTCTCCGCGAGTTCCACGTGCCGCGTGATCTTGCGCGAAGCCGCCGCCGTCCACGTACCGCCCATCTGCCCCGGGTCGCTCGCGATCACCGCGACGGTCACGCCCCGCAGTCGCGCGAGCGCCGTCACGGCGGACCGCCCCCACGCGCGGCCGATCTCGAACACGCTGCCCTTGTCGAGGACCGCGTCCAGGATCGGACGGATCTCGTAAGGCCAGCGGCGATCGCGCGGCACCGCTGCGTCGAGCCAGGCCTCGGCGCGATCGGCCGGGTCGTCGCAGGCGGCCCTTTCCGGCCGGACGCCCGCGCGGCTCGGCAGGTAGGAGAGGAAACGCCGTGCCCGCGCGAAGGCTTCCACCTCCGACTCGACGACGTCGTCCACGCTGCCGGTCGACGCATGCAGGTCCGCGCCGCCGAGCTGGTCCGCCGTGACTTTCTCGCCGGCCGCAGCAACCACCGGCGGCCCCGCGGTGAACATCTGGCTCAAGCCTCGTACCATGACCGAATAGTGGCTCGCGACGAGCCGCGCCGCGCCGAGTCCCGCCACCGGGCCGAGACCGAGCGCCATGACCGGCACGCGCCCCAGGTTCGCGACGACCTGGTCGAAGCCGGGGACATAGGGAACGTAGGTCGCACCGAGTTTCTCGATTTCCGCCACGGACCCGCCGCCGCCCGTGCCGTCGAGCAGGCGCACGAGCGGCAGCCCGTACTCCGCGGCCATGAGTTCCGCCTGCACGTTCTTCTCGTGGTGGTAGGTCTCCGATGAGCCGCCGCGGATCGTGAAATCGTCGGCGCTCACGACGACGGTGCGGCCGTCGATCGTGCCGCGTCCGGCCAGGCAGCTCGACGCCCGGAAGCCCGTGAGCGTGCCGTCCGCCTCGTAGCGCCCCTCGCCCGCCAGGCTGCCCCACTCGCGGAACGAGCCCGGGTCGAGGAGCGCGGCGATCCGCTCCCGGACGGTCAGCTTGCCGCGCTTGCGCTGCCGCTCCACGCGCTCGGCACCGCCCATCTCCGCCGCCATCGCCTGGCGCCGCCGCATCTCTGCGATCTCCTCGTGCCAGCCCTTCTCCGCCATCAGGTCACCTCGGGTTCAGTCCACCGTCGCGCAAGGCGGCAAGGTGACGCACCAGCCCGTCTCGTGGCAAGCACCTGGATGCGCCTTCGTTCCGCCGCCCGGCGGATCCGCGTGACTCCCGGCCCGCGGCGCGCGTACCATTGCCGCCCCCCACCGTTTCCCCTGGAGTTCCTGATGATTCGCCCCGTTTTCCGCGGCACGACCGCACTCGTGCTCGCCGGGCTCGCCACCCTCGCTTCGGCCGCCGACCCCGCCCCGACGGACACGGCCTCGAAAATGAGCTACGCGCTCGGCTACCAGCTGGGCCGGGACATGACGACCGTCGACATCCGGCCCGACGCACTGGTCAAGGGCCTGCAGGATGCGCGCTCGAAGACCAAGTCGCAGCTGACGCCCGAGGAGAGCAGCGCACTGCTCGCCGAGCTTCAGAAGAAGATCGCGGAGGAGCGCGCCAAGAACCAGGCTGCGGAACTCGAGAAGAATGCGGCGGCGGGCGCCGGCTTCCTCGCTGAGAACGCGAAACGCCCCGGCGTCGTCACGACCAAGAGCGGCCTGCAGTACAAGGTGGTCACGCCGGGCACCGGCAGGAAGCCGACCGCCAGCGACACGGTGACGGTCAATTACAAGGGGACGCTGGTCGACGGCACGGTGTTCGACAGCTCGTACTCCCGCGGCCAGCCCGCCTCGTTCCCGGTGAACGGTGTGATCGCCGGCTGGACCGAGGCACTGCAGCTCATGCAGGAGGGTGCGAAGTGGCAGGTGGCCATTCCGCCGTCCCTCGCCTATGGCGACCAGGGCCCGCTCGCGAAGCAGGTGCTGCTGTTCGAGATCGAGCTGCTCAAGGTCGGCGCACCCGAAGCCGGCAAGTAATCCGGCCAGCCGAAAGAGAAACGGGGCGCGGGCTTTGGCCCGCGCCCCGTTCTTTTCGGGGTCCCTGCGTCCGTGCTCAGCCGAGCTCGACCGGGACGAAGATCCTCGAATCGCCGCGCTGCACGAGCAGCGCCACGTGGTCCTTCGAACCGGAAACGGCCTTGCGGAGGTCTGCAACGCTCGCAACCTGCCGACCGTTCGCCGAAAGCACGATGTCGCCCGGACGGATGCCCGCCTCGGCGGCCGCACCGTCCACGTCCTCGACGACCAGGCCCTGGCTCACGTCGGCCTCACGACGCTCCTCGGGAGACAGCGGCCGCACCATGAGACCGAGCTTGCCGGACTCGGACTGCCCTTCGTTGTCCGCGACCGCGTTGTCCTTCGTCGCCTCGCCGACCTTGACGGTGACCTCGCGCGCGGACTTGTCGCGCCACACCTTGAGTTCGACGGGCTTGCCCGGCGTGGCCGCCGCGACGATGGACGGCAGCTGGCCCGCGGTCTCGATCGGCTGGTCGCCGAACGCCAGGATGACGTCACCCGCCTTGAGCCCGGCCTTGTCTGCCGGACTGCCGCTCTCGACGTTCGACACGAGCGCGCCCTGTGGCTTCTCGAGCCCGAAGGACTCCGCGAGCGCCTGGTTCACGTCCTGGATGCCGACGCCCAGCCGGCCGCGCGTGACGTGCCCGTTCGCCTCCAACTGGCGGCTCACGTTCATCGCGACGTCGATCGGGATCGCGAAGGAGACGCCCTCGTATCCGCCCGAGCGGCTGTAGATCTGCGAGTTGATGCCGATCACCTCGCCGTTCAGGTTGAACAGCGGGCCACCCGAGTTGCCGGGGTTGATGGCGGCGTCGGTCTGGATGAACGGCACGTAGGAATCGTCGGGCAGGTTGCGGCCGAGCGCGCTCACGATGCCCGCCGTCACGGAGTTGTCGAATCCGAACGGCGCGCCGATCGCCACGACCCACTGCCCGACCTTCACCGAGCGCGGGTCGCCGAAGCGCACCGTCGGCAGGTTCTTCGCGTCGATCTTGATGACGGCCACGTCGCTCGCCTCGTCCGCGCCGAGCACCTTGGCCTCGAATTCGCGGCGATCCTTGAGCTTCACCGTCACCTTCTCCGCGTTCGCCACGACGTGCGCGTTGGTCAGGATGACGCCGTCGGACGCGACGATGAACCCGGAGCCCTCGCCACGCATGGGCATGGAGCCACCGCCGTGCGGATTGCCGGGGAACCCGTGGAAGAACTGCTGGATCGGGTCGTCGGGCGCGAGGCCCGGGATCGACGGCATCCGGGCGGACGTCTTCACCGTGCCCTTGACGCTGATGTTGACGACAGCGCCGCCGTACTGGTCCACGAGCGCGCTGAAATCGGGCAGCCCGTAACGCGCCGATGCCGCGGCCGCAGGGTTGGCCGCGCCAGCCGGCGCAGCGACCGCGGCGCGAGCGGCGGCATTCTCTTCGGCGTGGGGGGCCGCGCCGTAGAGGTACAGCGCGCCGGCCGGCAGCGCGACCGACGCCGCGCCCGCGATGGCGGCCAGCCAGGGCCGGCCGAGCAGATTCTTCGTTGCCATGGTGCGTCCTCCGATGAGTTCGGCTCACGGCGGGACAGCCCCTTCCGTGACTGGACACATCCTGCGGACGAAGACTTAAACGATACTTAAGCGGCGGCCACCGCCGCTGGGAACTGTACGCGGGCCCGCAATCCACGCCCGTCGGCGCCCGAACCGAGTTCGACGCGCGCCCCGTGCTGGTCCGCGATCGCCTTCACGATGGCGAGCCCGATCCCGCTGCCGGGCGTAGCGGTGCCCGGCACTCGGTAGAAGCGATCGAAGACCCGCTCCCGCTCCGGGACGGGGATGCCCGGCCCGGTGTCGCTCACCTCGACCACTGCGCGCGACGCGCCTTCGCTCGTTTCCCGTCGCACCGAAACGTCCACGCGACCGTCCTGCGGGGTGTAGCGGATCGCGTTGTCCACGAGGTTGCGGACGAGCACACGCAGAGCCTCCGCATCGCCCGGCACCGTCGCCGGTTCGGCCACCGCCACGCCGAGATCGATCTGCTTCGAATCCGCCAGCGGCACGAGCTCGGTGACGACCGCGCGCGCGAGATCGTCGAGCGCAACGGGCCCGGGCTCGCGCGCCGGCCGGCGCTCGTGGCGCGCCAGCGTGAGCAACTGCTCGACGAGCCGGGTCGCACGCGCCACCCCGGCCTTCAGCTGCCCGGTGGCCGCCGCCCGTTCCGGGTCGCCGGTCGCCGTCTGCAGCGCCTGCAACTGCAGGCTGAGCGCGGTGAGCGGCGACCTGAGCTCATGCGCGGCATCGGCGATGAAGGCACGCTCGTGCTGCAGGGCCGCCGCGAGGCGGGACAGCAGGTCGTTCAATGCGTCCACGAGCGGACGCACCTCGTCGGGAAGACTGGCGGATGGCAACGGGTCCAGCGCCGCCGGACTGCGGGTGCGGACGGAGCTCGCGAGTTCGCCGAGCGGCCGCAGCGAGCGACCCACGATCCACCAGATGAGCAGCGCCAGCACGGGCATGAGTACGCCGAACGGCGCGAGTGTACGCAGCGCCAGCCGCGCCGCCCGCTGCTCGCGGACCCTGAGCGCCTGCGCCACCTGGATCACGTGGCCGCGGGCGATGACGCCGAACACCCGCCAGCGACCCGCCGGCGAGTCCACGGTCGAGAACCCGAGCGTCGTGGCCGCAGGCAGCACGGCCTGCGGCTGCGACTGATAGAGGCGTTGCCCGTCGAGCGACCACACCTGCACGACGAAGTCGTACTGCGGCACTTCCTGGGGCAGGCCCTCGGGCGCGGCGAATCCATAGGCCTGGTCGCGCAGCAGGAGCGCCGTCTCGCGCAGGTGATAGTCGAAAAAGGCATTCGCCTCGGCCAGTGAATTTCGATAGATGACGAAGCCGCCCGCGCCGCCGAGGAGCAGCAGCGCGCCGAGGAGCCAGATCAGCAGACGTGTGCGCAGCGAATTCATTCGACGGGCGGCACGCGGTAACCCACGCCGCGCACGTTGCGGATGAAGTCCGCGCCGAGCTTGCGGCGCAGCGAGTGGATGTGCACCTCGACGACGTTGCTGCCCACCTCCTCGTCCCAGCCGTAGAGGCGCTCCTCGAGTTGCGCGCGGGAGAGGATGCGGCCGGGGTGCTCCATCAGCGCGTGCAGCACCGCGAATTCGCGTGCCGAGAGCGGTACCGGCTGCCCTTCGCGCCGCACCTCGTGCGTGGACGGGTCGAGCGTCACGTCGAGATGCGTGATGACCGGGGCGGCACGCCCGCCCTTGCGGCGCAGCACGGCGCGTACGCGGGCCGCGAGTTCGCTGAGCTCGAACGGCTTGACGACGTAATCGTCGGCACCGGCATCGAGGCCTTCGACGCGGTCCGTGATCGCGTCGCGCGCGGTCATGATGACCACCGGCAGGGCGGCCCCCTTGCGGCGCAGACCCTTCAGGATCTGCAGGCCCTCCTTGCGCGGCAGGCCGAGGTCGAGCAGGCACAGGTCGTAGGTGCCGGTCAGGAGCGCGAGATCCGCGGCGGCGCCGTCCTGGACCCAGTCCACGGCGAAGCCCTGCCGATGCAGCCCGTCGCGGACGGCCTCGCCGATCATCGGATCATCTTCTGCCAGCAGGAGCCTCATGGCGCCGCGACCGTCTCCAGTTCCCCGGGGCGCCACAGGATGGAGCAGCATTGCAGTGGCTTCAATCGCGCGCCGCCGGATGCCGCCGCACGGACCTCGAGCGCGGCTGCGGACAATACTTAATGCACCGCAGCATTGCCTCGCTACCATATATTAGCTGTTACTAATTCCTCTCCGGATCGGAAATCGTCCATGGCGCACCTGTCGAGGCGGAGGTTCCTGAAGATCGCCGGCTTCAGCGCGGGCGCCGCTGCCATCGCCGCCGGCGGCACCCGCACGCTCCAGGCCATGGCGACGCGCGGCCCTGCCGGCGAGACGCGCACGGTCCCGACGTCGTGCGACCTCTGCTTCTGGAAGTGCAACGCCATCGCGCACGTCCGTGACGGCCGCCTCTGGAAGATCACGGGCAATCCCGCCGACCCGCTCTCGCGCGGACGGCTCTGCCCGCGCGGCACCGGCGGCATCGGCGCCCAGTTCGACCCGTCCCGATTGCACGCACCGCTGATCCGGCGCCAGTCGCGTGGCGCCGAGGCGTGGGCCGAGGTCACCTGGGACGAGGCGCTCGGCTACGTCGCCGACCGCATGCAGAAGATCAAGGCTAGCTATGGGCCGGAGGCCGTCGCGCTCTTCGCCCACGGCATCGGCGGCGCGTTCCTCAAGCACACCTTGAAGGCGTATGGCGGCGTCAACATCGCCGCGCCCTCGTTCGCGCAATGCCGCGGCCCGCGCGACGTCGGTTTCGAGCTCACGTTCGGTGAAGGCATCGGCTCGCCGGAGCGCACCGACATCGCGAACGCCCGCTGCCTCGTGCTGGTCGGCTCGCACCTCGGCGAGAACATGCACAACACCCAGGTGCAGGAGTTCGCCGAGGCCATCGCGAACGGCGCCTCGATCATCGTCGCGGACCCGCGGTTCTCGATCGCGGCGAGCAAGGCAAGACACTACCTGCCGGTGAGACCGGGCACGGACCTGGCGCTGCTGCTCGCGTGGATGAACGTGCTCGTCACGGAAGGCCTTTACGACAAGGCTTACGTCGAGCAGTTCGGCTTCGGGTTCGAGAACTTCGCGGCGGAGATCGCCACGCGCACGCCGGAGTGGGCTTATCCCGAGACGGGGATCCCGCCGGAGCTCATCCGCAAAACCGCGCGCGAGATGGCCCGCCACCGGCCCGCGACGCTGGTGCACCCGGGCCGGCACACGACGTGGTACGGCGACGACGCGCA
>JBBIVG010000165.1:0-7462 GCA_037439865.1 Nevskiaceae bacterium | reverse complement strand
ACCGCACTGCTGCTCAAGTACGGCGAGCGTGCCGAGCTTAATCCGTTCGCGACCTCGGGGCAGGCCTCGATGGCGCTGCTCGAGGAGCTGATCTCGAGTTCGCTGGTCGTGAGCCGCGACCGATAGCCGGCAGCCACGGCGATTGGTAATCGCCGTTCGACTTGCTACGCTGCGGCCGTCCGGTTCCGGGGGGACGGCTCCTTGTCGCTGATTGCCGAGCTGAAGCGCCGCAACGTCTTCCGCGTCAGCGCGGCCTACCTGGCGCTCGGCTGGATCGTCACCCAGGTCACGTCGACCGTGGCGCCCTTGCTGCACCTGCCGGACTGGATCGGGCCGGTCGTGCTGTGGATCGGCGTCGTCGGTTTTCCCTTCGTAGTGATGTTCGCGTGGATCTACGAGCTCACGCCGGAGGGCCTCAAGCGCGAGAGCGAGGTCGCACGCGACGCGTCCATCACTCAGCACACGGCCCGACGACTGGACACCATCGTCATCGTCCTGCTCCTTGTGGCGATGGGGCTCTTCGGCTGGGCGCAGTTCCGCGGTGGGGCGCACGATCGCCTCACCGTGGTCGCGGAGCCCAAGGCGGCGGGCCAGCCCGCGAACGGCGGCAGCGGGCGCGTCGACCGTTCGGTAGCCGTGCTCCCGTTCGTGGACATGAGTGCCGGCAGGAACCAGGAGTACTTCGCCGACGGGATCTCCGAGGAGGTGCTCAACCTGCTCGCCAAGGTGCCGCAACTGCGCGTGATCGCGCGCACGTCCTCGTTCTCGTTCAAGGGCAAGGAAGTGGACATCGCCGAGATCGCGAAGAAGCTCGGCGTCGCAAACGTGCTCGAAGGCAGCGTGCGCACGTCGGGCGACAAGGTGCGCATCACGGCGCAGCTCATTCGTGCCTCCGATTCCTCGCACCTGTGGTCGGAGACGTACGACCGGCAGCTCACCGACGTGTTCGCCGTCCAGGACGAGATCGCCGCCGCGGTCGTTTCGCAGCTCAAGGTGTCGCTGCTCGGCGAGGCGCCCAGGGCACGCAGCACGGACCCGAAGGCGTACGCGCTCTTCCTGCGGGGACGGGAACTGTACCGGCAGTACAACGCCGATTCCCTGACGGAAGCCGAGGGGCTGCTGCAACAGGCGCTCGCCATCGACCCGGGCTATGCGCCGGCGGCCGTATGGCTCGCGAGCGTGATCTTCTCCCAGGTCGACGTCGGCATACTTCCGCCGGAGCAAGGGGTCGTGAAAGGGAAGGCCGCCCTGGCCAAGGCGATGGAATCGGACCCGGGCTCCGCAGAGATCTACTCGACGCTTGCGATGTACGAGGCGCTGATCGAGCGAAACTACGTCGATGCGGCGCGCAATCTCGAGCGCGCCTATCAGCTCGATCCGACCAGCACGGACATTGCCGGACAGGCCTCCGCGATCGTGCGTCGCCTCGGACGTCTCGATCTCGCCGTGGCGCTGGGCCAGTACCAGGTTTCGCGCGATCCAGTCAGCATCGACGCCTACGATGCACTGGCACTGGCTTACAGCTACCTGAACCAGCTGGACAAGTCGGCCGAGGCATACCGGACCCTGCTGGACCTGAGCCCGAACTCGGCCTGGGAACATACGGCCTACGGCAACCTGCTGATGCGGAAGGGTGACTACGCAGCCGCACTCGGGGAGTACCAGAAGGAGCCCGCGGAGGTCTACCGCCTCACGGGTTTTGCCGTCGCGTACCGGGCGTTGGGGCGCCAGGCGGAGTCCGATGCCGCGCTGAAGGAGCTCGTGGCCAGGTATGGTGACGTCAAGCCGACCGGCATCGCTACCGTGTATGCGGAGCGCGGCGACACGGAGGCCGCCTTTGCGATGCTCGAACGCGCCGAGCGGCTCAAGGACCTCGACCTGGGTGCCATCGGCATGATGCCGGCCTTCGAGTCGCTCCATGGCGACCCGCGCTGGCTGCCGCTGCTGCGCCGCCTGGGGATCGCGCCGGACCAGCTCGCTGCCATCAAGCTGGACATCAACGTTCCAAGGTAGATCGCACGACCCGTCGTCAACCGACGACGTCCGGTTGCGTTGCTCAGGGTGTAGGACACCGAACCACACCGAGGAACGCACTCATGAGCAGACTGTTGGCCGCAGCAATCTGTGCAGCGATGGCCCTGCCGGCAATGGCCGTGGCACACGATCACGATGGGCCGCCGCCGCGACCGGCATACCAGCATCCGGGGTGGGGGCCCCCTCCGCACCCCGTCCGGTATGCGCCGCCTCCCGTCCGGTACGCACCGGCTCCCGTTTACGCCTATCCGGCCTACCGCGGGGGCTATTGGAACCGTGGCTACGGCTACGCGTACTACCCCCGCCACAAGCACCATGACGACGATGACGACGTGTGGTGGGCGCTCGGCGGGCTGGCCACAGGGATCATCATCGGCACGGCGATCGATAATTCCTACGTAGCGCCGCCTCCGCCGCCGCATCCGTGACAGGCCTTACGGCGGTCTCGACCCGAGGTAGGCGGCGAGCGCGATCATGTCGTCGAGCTCGAGGCGGGCAACGACCAGTTGCATGGGCTGGCCGGTCGGCGCGTCGCGGGCGCCGGTCCTGAACGCCACGAGCTGCCGCAGCAGGTAGGTTGGTGACCGGCCCGCGATGGGCGGGACGACTCCGACGCCGCGCAGATCGGGACCGTGACAGCCTGCGCAAGGCAGGGTCCGGTCCTCGCCGCCCGTCGTGGCGAGCCTGCGGCCGCGCTCGATGCTGCCCGGCGGAACGTAGGCCACGTACTCCGTCGTCGGGTCGCGCAACTCGTGGCGCCCGAAGTCGCGCGGTGTTTCGACGATGCGCTGGCCGAGAGTCTCGTCGTGCCCGTCCGCATCCTGTACGTACAGCCACGCCTGGATGTGCACCGCTGGAATCCGTTCCGCCTCGACGACTTCCGCGCGCGGTTCGAGCAGCCGCTGTGCCGCGAAGTAGGCCGCTCCTTCGGCGAATTCTGCCCCGGTTGCCGATTGCGCGACCTGCACCATCAGCGACATCGGCTTATAGGGCGTTCCGTTCCACGCACTGCGTCGCGCCTGGCTGGCGAAGTCCTCGAGTTGCCGGACGATGTACTCGGCCGGAAGGCCGGCGAGGGTCGCGTTCTCCGGCCGGCCCCGACCATCGGGCAGATGGCAGAAGCCGCAGGCATACACCGACGGACGTCGGCCGTGCGCAACCACGTCGGGCATGGGCGCATGGCGGTCGGGAAACCAGTCGGGCGGTGCAAACAGGTCCGTGACCTGAGCGCGTGTGAATGCCGCGCTGCTGCCGGGAACGCGCAGCAATGTTGCGTCGGACGCGGCCGAAGCCGCCGGCAAAGCGGCCGGTGGATTGATCGGAAACAGCCACGCGGGGACGTCGAAACCGGACGCCGCCTGGAGCGGCGAGCCAGCCAACCACAGCAGCGCGCTAGCCGCGACCCTCGCGCGCCTGAGGATGACCCTGCGCACGCGGTCTCGCGCTGGGCTCTATTGTGGCGCGACGCGACCGACCAGCACGCCGTCGGCAGCGACTTCGACGTCGATGGGCGCGCCGTCGACTTCGGCCGGGCGCGTCTGCCTCGCGACTGTCACATTCATCGAGATGCGGTTCGGCATGCCGCCATTGATGCCATTGATGCCGCTCTTCGCGGTCTGCGAACCGGGCGCGGCAGCCGACGAAGCGGCCGTCGTCGCCGGCGTACGAGCGTTGCCCGCGGGGTTCTGCGTCGCGTCGTGCACAGGAGCACTGGCGCCCTGTGCGACAGCCGATCCGGCGGAAGCGAGGCCGGCATTGACCTTCTCGCCGAAGGTCGCCCCCTGTGTCTGCTTGCCGGCACCACTCGAAAGCGCGAGCCGGTACGACCCGGCCTTGAGGCCCGTGGCCTTGAATGATCCGTCGCCCGCGATCGCTACGGTCACGATCGCGCCGCCGGCAACCGGTGTCAGGGTGACGGCTCGAGCACTGACGATGGCCCCACCTGGAAGGGCACCCCCGACGAGGGCGGCACCCTGCGCGACTTTGCCACCCGAGGCGGGATCGCTTGCCTGGGCATTCGCCGTCGGGGCGACGCACAGCAGTGCGAAAGTGCACAACGGGAAGGCCAGGGTCGATGTCGTGATCTGGTGTTTCATGGCTGTGCGAATACAGGGTGTCAGCCCGGAGCGCAAGCGCTCTTCATGCGGATCATCATCAGCGAACGGAGCCTGAGCACGGGGACGCCGTCCTGGTTCGCCAGCACGCCTTCGAAGGTCATGAGCCCGCGATCCGGCTTCGTCCCGGACGGCCGCTTTTCGACACAGGTCATGGTGAGAGTCAGCCGGTCGCCCGGACGGGCCGGATTCGGCAGCTCGATCTCGTGCTTCAGGGACGCGATGCCGGCGGCGGGCTCCATGCGGCTCAGGAGCAGGGCGGCGATCGAGTACGTGTGGCAGCTCGAGGCGGTGAGGCCTCCATGCGAGCGGGCGGCGGCGTCGGGGTCCACGTGCCAGGGTTGCGGGTCCCACTGGCGGGCGAAGGCGATGATGTCGGCCTCGGTGAGTTCGTGCACGCCGGCCGAGCGTGACTGCCCGACCTCAAAGTCCTCGAAATAGAGCATCGGTCCTCCCGTTGCGGGATCCTACCCGCTGCGAGGCACCCGCATCACCCGGCGGATCGTCTGGCGCCCGCCGCGCACCACCTCGCGAGGGGCTCCCCCGGCCCCGGTCTGCGTTATGATCCCAAGTCCTTCTTGCAACGCGAAAAGGGCTGCCCCATGACCGTACCCACCTCCGCTGGCGCCCGGTTCCGGGCGGCCCTCGCCCACGAAAGGCCGCTGCAGGTCGTGGGTACCGTCAACGCGTTCAGCGCCCTGCTCGCCGAGCGAGCCGGATTCCGCGCGCTCTATCTCTCCGGCGCGGGCGTCGCGAATGCCTCGTTCGGCCTGCCCGACCTCGGCATCACCAGCCTCAACGACGTCTGCGAGGACGTCCGCCGCATCAGCTCGGCGAGCGACCTGCCGCTGCTCGTGGACGCCGACACCGGCTGGGGCGCGGCATTCAACATCTCGCGCACCATCGCCGACCTGATCCGCTCGGGCGCGGCGGCGTGCCACCTCGAGGACCAGGTGCAGGCCAAGCGTTGCGGACACCGGCCAGGCAAGGCGCTCGTGACCGCCGACGAGATGGTGGATCGCATCAAGGCCGCCGTGGACGGCCGGACCGACGGGCAGTTCGTGATCATGGCGCGGACCGACGCGCACGCCGTCGAGGGACAGCAGGCCGCGATCGACCGGGCCTGCCGATACGTCGAGGCCGGGGCCGACATGATCTTCGCCGAGGCGCTCACGACGCTCGACGAGTACCGCCAGTTCACCAGCGTCGTGAAGGTGCCGGTGCTCGCCAACATCACCGAGTTCGGCAAGACGCCGCTCTTCACGGTCGCCGAGCTCGCGAGCGCAGGCGCGCAGCTCGTGCTCTACCCGCTGTCCGCGTTCCGCGCGATGTCCAAAGCCGCCGAGGCCGTGTACGGCGTGATCCGCCGCGAAGGCACGCAGAAGAGCGTCATCGACCGGATGCAGACCCGCGCCGAGCTCTACGACGTGCTCGGCTACCACGAGTACGAGCGCAAGCTCGACGAGCTCTTCACCCGCGAGGCGGCAGAGAAGTAGCCGCCCGTCCCACCGGTTTCACTCAAAGACGAGCACGAAATCATGAGCACTGATACCGCACCCGCCGCTGGCTTCAAGCCGAAGAAATCCGTCGCACTGTCCGGCGTCGCCGCCGGCAACACGGCGCTCTGCACCGTCGGCCGCAGCGGCAACGACCTGCACTACCGCGGCTACGACATCCTGGACCTCGCGGACAACTGCGAGTTCGAGGAAGTGGCATTCCTGCTCGTGCACGGCAAGCTGCCGAACCAGGCCGAGCTCGACGGCTACAAGACCAAGCTGAAGCGCCTGCGCGGCCTGCCGGTCCCGGTGCGCCAGGCGCTCGAGGCGCTCCCGGCCGCGAGCCACCCGATGGACGTGCTGCGCACGGGCTGCTCGGTGCTCGGCTGCACGCTGCCGGAGAAGGACGATCACAGTCTTTCGGGCGCCCGGGACATCGCCGATCGCCTGATGGCGAGCTTCGGCTCCATGCTCTGCTACTGGTACCACTTCAGCCACTCGGGCCTGCGCATCAACGTCGAGACCGACGACGACTCGATCGGCGGCCATTTCCTGCACCTGCTGCACCGCAGGCCGCCGTCGGCCTCGTGGGTGAAGGCGATGCACGTGTCGCTGAACCTCTACGCCGAGCACGAATTCAACGCGTCCACGTTCACGTCGCGCGTGATCGCGGGCACGTCTTCCGACATGTACTCCTGCATCACGGGAGCCATCGGTGCGCTGCGCGGCCCGAAGCACGGCGGCGCGAACGAGGTCGCGTTCGAGGTGCAGAAGCGCTACGAGAATCCGGACGAAGCCGAGGCGGACATCCGCGCGCGCGTCGAGCGCAAGGAAGTCGTGATCGGCTTCGGGCACCCGGTCTACACGATCGGCGATCCGCGCAACAAGGTGATCAAGGAGGTCGCGCGCGTCCTCTCGAAGGAAGCGGGCGACATGAAGATGTACGACATCGCCGAGCGCCTCGAGGGCGTGATGTGGGATATCAAGAAGATGTTCCCGAACCTCGACTGGTTCAGCGCGGTCTCGTATCACATGATGGGCGTGCCGACGGCGATGTTCACGCCGCTGTTCGTGATCTCGCGCACGTCCGGCTGGGCCGCGCACGTCATCGAGCAGCGCATCGACGGCAAGATCATCCGGCCGAGCGCCAACTACACCGGCCCGGAGGACCGCGAGTTCCTGCCGATCGCGAAGCGGAAGTAGGGATGAACACCGCCCACCGCAGGCCCCTTCCCGGCACCGGGCTCGACTACTTCGACGCGCGATCCGCGGTCGAGGCGATCCAGCCCGGCGCCTGGGACACGCTGCCGTACACGGCGCGCGTGCATGCCGAGAACATCGTGCGGCGAGCGGATCCGTCGATCGTGACGGATTGCCTGGAGCAGATCGTGCAGCGCAAGCGCGAGCGCGACTTCCCGTGGTTCCCGGCGCGCGTGGTGTGCCACGACATCCTCGGGCAGACGGCGCTGGTGGACCTCGCGGGCCTGCGTGACGCCATCGCGGACCAGGGCGGCGACCCGGCCCAGGTAAATCCCGTCGTGCCGGTGCAGCTGATCGTGGATCACTCGCTCGCGGTGGAGTGCGGCGGGTTCGATCCCGACGCGTTCGCGAAGAACCGCGCGATCGAGGATCGCCGCAACGAGGATCGCTTCCACTTCATCGACTGGACGAAGTTCGCGTTCGCCAACGTGGACGTCATACCGGCCGGCAACGGCATCATGCACCAGATCAACCTGGAGAAGATGTCGCCGGTCATTCACGCGAAGGATGGAGTGGCGTTCCCCGACACGTGCGTCGGGACGGACAGCCACACGCCGC
>JBBIVG010000164.1:0-7485 GCA_037439865.1 Nevskiaceae bacterium | reverse complement strand
CTGCCGAACCGTGGGTATCGGCCTTGATGACGACCTGCACGGTCTGCAGCGCCTTGCCGGCGGCGAGCGCCTCGAAGGCGTTCTCCATCTTCGGCGCCTGCTTCGCGAGCTTGACGTCGCGGAACTTGCCCTGGCGGTACAACGCGACTTCGCGCGCCTTGCGCTCGCTGTCCACGACGATCAGGTCGTCGCCTGCGTTCGGGGCATCCGACAGGCCGAGCACCGCGACCGGCACCGCCGGACCCGCCGCCTGGACCTGCTTACCGGTGGCATCGAAGAGCGCGCGGACGCGGCCGAACTCCTGTCCTGCGATGATCGGGTCGCCCGACTTGAGGGTGCCGCGCTTGACGAGCACGGTCGCCACCGGGCCGCGACCCTTCTCGATCGCCGACTCGAGCACCACGCCCACGGCGAGGCCCTCCTTCGGCGCCTTGAGGTCGAGCACCTCGGCCTGCAGCAGGATGGACTCGAGCAGGTCGTCCACGCCCTGGCCAGTGCGGGCCGACACGTTCACGAACATCGTGTCGCCGCCCCAGTCCTCGGGGATGACGTTCTGTTTGGCGAGGTCGTTACGGACACGATCGGGGTCCGCGTCGCCCTTGTCGATCTTGTTGACCGCGACGACCATCGCGACGTTCGCGGCGCGTGCATGCTGGATCGCCTCGATGGTCTGCGGCATGACGCCGTCGTCGGCCGCCACGACGAGGACGACGATGTCCGTCACGTGGGCACCGCGCGCGCGCATCGCGGTGAATGCCGCGTGGCCCGGGGTGTCGATGAAGGTGATGAGTCCCTTCGGGGTCTCCACCTGGTACGCGCCGATGTGCTGGGTGATGCCGCCGGCCTCCCCGGCCGCGACCTTCGTGCGGCGGATGTAGTCGAGCAGCGAGGTCTTGCCGTGGTCCACGTGACCCATGATGGTCACGACCGGCGGACGCGGCACGGACTCGATCTCGGCAGCGGTCGCCTGCAGCTGGTCCTCGAGCGCGCTCTCCTTGAGGCGCACGGCGGTGTGGCCGAACTCCTCGATCACGAGCTGGGCGGTGTCCTGGTCGATGGGCTGGTTGA
The DNA here is from genome assembly GCA_037439865.1 of Nevskiaceae bacterium. Taxonomy (GTDB): domain Bacteria; phylum Pseudomonadota; class Gammaproteobacteria; order Steroidobacterales; family Steroidobacteraceae; genus RPQJ01. The sequence continues at coordinate 6,417 of JBBIVG010000164.1, read as the reverse complement.
TGGTGGCCATCACGCCCATCTTCATCATCGTCTTGATGACTTCGTTGGCCTTGACGGCCATCCTGGCGGCGAGCTCGCCGACCGTGATCGTCTCCGGGATCTGGACCTCGCGCTTGACGGGCGCGGTGGGCAGCTCGAAGCCGTGGCGCGAGTCGACGCTCACCTGCACGGGACGCCGCTGCCTGCTCGCCTGCTGGCGCTTCTTGAACCGCGCGCTGGCGTCGCCCGCGACGTGCAGTTCCTGCCGCCCGTACTTGGTCGTGGCGCCCTTTCGCGCCTCGGCGGATTCGACGACGCGCGGCTTGGCCGGCTGCGCAACCCGCGGCGGCTCCGCCGCTCGACGTTCTGCCTCGGCGCGCTCGCGCTCGGCACGCTCCCGCTCGCGGGTCTCCGTGGCGCGCGTGGCCTCCTCTTCGGCCCGGGCGCGGGCCTCTTCGTCGGCCCGGCGGCGGGCTTCCTGCTCGACGCGCTCGAGCTCGCGGCGCTCGGCGTCGCGCTGCTCCTGCTCGCGCTGCTCCTGCTCGCGCCGCTCGGCCTCCTCGGCCTGCCGCTGCTTGTCGACCTCTTCCTGCCGATGCCGCTGCTCTTCCTCGAGCACGGTGCGGTTGAGGTAGGTCTTCTTCGCACGCACTTCCACCGACACAGTGCGGGCGCGACCCTGCACCGAGGCGACCTTGATCTCCTGCTGCGCCTTGCGCTTCAGCGTGATCTTGCGCGGCGCAGCCGCATCCTCCTGCCGGCCGTGCGTACGCCGCAGGTGCGTGAGGAGCTCCATCTTCGCCTCGTCGCTGATGATGTCATCGGCGCTCGAGACCTTGATGCCGGCCTCGTCGAGCTGCGTGAGCAGCTTGTCGACCGGGACCTTGAGGACCTCGGCAAATTGACTCACGGTCACTTCCGCCATGGGGTACCTCCGGTCAGGCCTGCTGGCTCTGCTCGAACCAATGTTTGCGCGCGGCCAGGATCAGCTCGCCCGCGCGCTGCGGGTCGAGGTCGGGAATCCCGGCCAGGTCGTCGACGGCCTGCTCCGCGAGATCCTCGCGGGTGACGATGCCGTGGCGGGCCAGCTCGCTCGCGAGTTCCTCGTCCATGCCCTCGACGTCGAGCAGGTCCTGGGACGGCGACGCGGACTCGATCGTCTCCTCGCTCGCGATCGCCTGGGTGAGCAGCACGTCGCGGGCGCGGTTACGCAGTTCCTGGACGATCGTCTCGTCGAACTCCTCGATCGAGGCGAGCTCGCCCTGCGGCACGTAGGCGATTTCCTCGATGCTCGAGAAGCCCTCGCCCACGAGGATCGCGGCTACGTCCTCGTCCACGTCGAGCTGCTTCATGAAGAGCTCGCGCAGCTCGCGCTGCTCCGACTCGCTCTTCTCCTCGGCCGCCTGCTCGCTCATGATGTTGAGCTTCCAGCCGGTGAGCTCGCTCGCGAGCCGGATGTTCTGGCCGCCGCGGCCGATCGCCTGCGACAGCTTTTCCTCCGCGACCGCGATGTCCATGCTGTGCGCCTCCTCGTCCACGACGATGGAGCTCACTTCCGCGGGCGCCATGGCGTTGATGACGAACTGCGCCGCGTTGTCGTCGAACGGGATGATGTCGACTCGCTCGCCGGCGACCTCGTTCGAGACGGCCTGCACGCGCGAGCCGCGCATGCCGACGCAGGCGCCGACCGGGTCGATGCGCGGGTCGTTCGAGCGCACGGCGATCTTCGCGCGCGCGCCCGGGTCGCGGGCCGCGCCGAGGATGTTGATCAGGCCCTGGCCGACCTCCGGGACCTCGAGCTTGAAGAGCTCGATCAGGAACTCCGGCGCGGTGCGGCTCAGGAACAGCTGTGGCCCGCGCAGCTCGGTGCGCACCTCCTTGAGGAACGCCTTGATGCGGTCCTGGGTGCGCACGGGTTCGCGCGGGATCATGTTCTCGCGCGGAACGAAGCCCTCGGCATTGCCGCCGAGGTCGACGAAGACGCCATTGCGGTCCACGCGCTTGACGATGCCCGAGACCAGCGTGCCGACGCGGCCCTTGTACTGGTCGACGACCTGCGCACGTTCCGCCTCGCGCACCTTCTGCACGATGACCTGCTTGGCGGTCTGCGCGGCGATGCGGCCGAACGCGATCGACTCGAGCGGCGTCTCCACGTAGCCGCCGACCTCGGCTTCGGGCGTGACGTCCAGGGCGTCCTCGAGCCTGAGTTCCTTCTCGGGAAACTCGAGTTCCGTCGAATCGTCGGCAAAGACCTTCCAGCGGCGGAACGTGTCGTAGTCGCCCGTCTTGCGGTTGATCGCCACGCGGACGTCAATGTCCTCGCCGTACTTCTTGCGCGTGGCCGACGCCAAGGCCGCCTCGAGGGCCTCGAAGATGATCTCCTTGTCCACGCCCTTCTCGTTGGAGACGGCGTCGACAACCATCAGGATCTCTTTGTTCATCGCACGTACCTCCCGCCAGGCGGGGTTCAAGCGTCCGGCGCCAGGTGCGCCTTGCGTATTCCCGAGATCGGCAGCACGTAGCACCGACCATCCACTTCGACTTCCACCGTTTCGGCCCCCGCCGCTCGCAGTGGACCCTTGTAGCGCCGCCGCCCGTCGAGCGGATGCGCGAGTTCCACGAACACCGTCTCGCCGACGTACGGCGCGAAATGCGCCGCCGTCCGGAGCGGCCGGTCGAGGCCGGGCGAGGACACCTCGAGCGTGTACTGCCCGGGCACCGGGTCCGCCGCGTCGAGCAGTTCGCTCACCTCGCGGCTGACCCGCTCGCAGTCGTCGAGCGTGATGCCGGGTTCGGCGTCGATGTACAGACGCACGAAGCTGTTGCCCCGCCCCGGCGAGTACTCGAGGTCCCAGAGCGTGTAACCCAGGCCCTCGACTACCGGCCGCACCAGCCCAATCAACGTGTCCCTGAGCATCCGGTCGTCCTTCCGTCGCGCGCAGAAACAAAAAATGGGCCGGCGGCCCATTCGTTCGTTCGCGTCCGGACCGGTCTTCTCGGCCCGCCGCAAATGAAAAATCCCCGCTCAGGGGGATTTCTCAGGCGAATCTCCCGCCGGACCGGCCGGCCCCCTTCCCGGAGCCTGCCCGCTCGGCCAAGAACCCGTGCCAATCAGAGACTTGGATCAGCCCCGGGATTCAAGGAGCCGGAATTCTATAGCAAGGGTCGCGCCGCGGCTAGTCTGCGAGTGCCCGCCCGCGCGTCTCCGTGATGAACGGAACGAGCAGCAACCCCGCGAGCGGCACGAGCGCGACGTAGCTGATTGCCTGCAGGGCGTGGTCCACCCCGCGGGCCGCGATCGCCCCGACCACGAATGGCCCGGCCGAAGCGACCACCCGGCCGATGTTGTAGCAGAAGCCCGAGCCGGTCCCGCGCAGCCGGGTCGGGAAGAGCTCCGGCAGGTAGAACGTGAAGCTGCCGAACACGCCGAACACCGACAGGCCGATGAAGAAGTAGAGGTAGAGCCGCACCTCCGGCGGCCAGTCCATGCCGAACGCGGCATAGATGGCGGCGGCGGACATCGCGAAGTAGATCCCGAACATCGGCTTGCGACCGAGGTGCTTCGCCACGGGGATGGTGAGCAGCGTCCCGATCAGCCCGCCGAGGTTGAACCAGATCGTCGCGTGCGTCTTCCACGACTCGACCAGCGCGAGCGTCGCCGCTCGATCGAGGCCCGCCGCCTGCGCCGATCCCTGCGCGAGGCCGGACGCGATCGCTGGGATGAACGCGTTGCAGCTCCACCACGCGATCAGGGCGACGATCGCCATGAACGTGCCGCGGATCGTGGTGCTGCGCATGTCGGGACCGAACAGGTCGCGGATGCCGGCCGGCGGCAGCTTCTCGCGCACCGCCTTCCAGCGCTCGGGCTCCTTGACGAACATGCGCACGACGAACGCGACTGCCGCGGGCACGAGGCCGAACAGGAACACGATGCGCCAGGAATGCTCGGGCGAGCCGGCGAGCCAGACGGCGGCCACCTGGTGGTTGACGAAGGTTGCGAGGAACAGGCCGAGCGGCGCCGCCGTGTACAGCAGCGCCCCGGCCTCGACGCGCTTCTCCTCCGGTGCGACCTCGGCGACCATCGAGGCGCCGGCCGCCCACTCGCCGCCGATGCCGAGGCTCGCGACGATGCGGAAGAAGGCCAGCAGCCCGATGTTCGGTGCCGCGGCGCACGCCGCCGTGCCGAGCGCGTACACCAGCATCGTCAGCATCAGGGTCCGGGTGCGGCCGATGCGGTCGGCGACCATGCCGAAGAGCACGCCGCCGGCGGCCCAGCCGAGGAGCAGCAGCGAGGTCAGGAGCCCGGTCCAGAACAGCGTCGCCTGCTTGGCCGCCGGGCTGCCGATCTCGAGCCCGAGCAGCGTCGGCACGCAGTTGGGGGCGACGTAGTTGAAGAGGAAGGCATCGAACACGTCGAAGCCCCAGCCGAGCCACGCGGCCAGCAGCACCGTCCATTGATAACGCGTCAGGCTGATCATGAACTCCCGCCCGAAAACAGCTTATTCTGGCGCCTGTCTTGTTCTGCTCGGCGACCCGGCCGCAACCCTAGCATGAATCTCACCTCGTCCGAATTCCGCCGCGGCTGGACCGTGCTGCTGGCCGCCTCGCTCGGCACGGCGTGCGGCGCCTCGCCGATCCCGTTCAATTCGATCGGCCCGTTCACGAAGCCGCTCGCCGAAGAATTCGGTTGGGGGCGCGGCGACATCCAGCTCGCGCTGTTCTGCTTCACCGCCGCGGTCGTGCTGACCGTGCCCTACATCGGTGGCCTCGCCGACCGCATCGGCGTGCGCAAGGTCGCGATCGGCACGCTGTTCCTGTTCGGCGTGAGCTGGGCGTCCCTCGCGCTCACGCCGGCATCGCTGCCCATCTTCTACCTGATGTTCGCGCTGGTCGGGGCGCTCGGCGGCGGCTCGACCCCGGTGTCGTGGACTCGCGGCGTGAACGCATGGTTCGTGCACAACCGTGGGCTCGCGCTGGCGATCACGCTCCTCGGGACCGGCATCACGACCGCGCTGCTGCCGAGTCTCGCGACCTGGCTGATCGCGGAGTACGGGTGGCGACTCGCGTTCGTCGGGATCGCCCTCCTGCCGCTCGGGGTCGCCCTTCCGGTCGTGATCCGGCTGTTCCGGGAACCCACCACCGAGGAAGTCGTGCAGCGGGTCTCATCCGCCGGCCTCGCGGGCACCTCGGTCGCGGCGGCGCTGAGAAACTACCGGTTCTGGATCATCGCGTTCTCGGTCCTGTGCGTCTCGATCGGCGTCGGCGGATCCATCGCGAACTTCCAGCCGCTGCTGATCGACCGCGGCTTCCAGCCGCAGCAGGCCGCGAAGGTCGCCGGTGCGATCGGGCTCAGCGTCATCTGCGGCCGCCTCGCCGCGGGATACCTGATGGACCGCTTCTGGGCGCCGCTCGTGACGCTGCCGATGCTCGCCCTGCCGGCGGTGGCCTGCATCCTGCTGGCGAGGCCGGAGGTGCCGGCGTCGACGGCGCTCCTGTCCGCGGTCCTGATCGGGCTCGCGGCCGGGGCGGAGACTGACCTCGTGGCCTACCTGACGGCGCGGTATTTCGGATTGGCCCATTACGGCCGGATCTACGGGCTGCAGTACTCGGTCTTCGGCTTTGCTTCGGGCTTAGCGCCGTTCCTGTTCGGTCGGGTCTTCGATCGGCTCGGCACTTATGGCCCGATCCTGCACGTCGCGGCGGCCCTGTTCGTCATCGGTGCTGTCGCCCTGCTCACGCTCGGACGTTACCCGGACTACGACGCACCGTCCGCGAGGTGACGCCGGTACAATCCGGCCGGCGCACCCCCGTCCAACAAGGAGAGAACGATGAACGCGATCCTCGCCCGTACGCTTGCCGCGACCATTGCCTGTGGCTTCGTCTCTGCCGCGCTCGCCGGCGACAAGGTGATTGCGCCGGAGGTGAGCCTGTGCCAGAGGGACGTGATGTCGCAGATCACGCTCGAGCACCAGCATGCCAAGCTCGACTTCAACAACAAGGTGACGTCCGTCTCGGCGCCCACGGGCAACGAAGTCAAGGTCACCGGCAAGGGCAACTTCACCAAGAAGGACGGCACGGTGAAGAAGTTCGAGTACACGTGCCGTGTCAACACGGCCGAGGGACGCGTCGTGAGCGCGACCGTCACGAAGACCGGCGAGAAATAACCGATCGTCAGTCCAGCACGGCGACGATCGCGTCCGCGACGCGATCCACGTTTGTGTCGCTGATGCCCGCGATGTTGATGCGACCGTCCGGCGGCACGTACACGTGGTGCTCCGACCGCAGGGCGGCAATCGATTCGTGCTCGAGGCCTGCGAGCGAGAACATGCCGCGGTGACGCGTCACCCAGGCGAAATCCAGCTCGGGTCGCCGCGCCGACAGACGGTCCGCGAGGAGCGCGCGCAGCTCGGTGCCCCATGCGGCGCGGTCGGCTTCGAG
>JBBIVG010000163.1:0-7502 GCA_037439865.1 Nevskiaceae bacterium | reverse complement strand
CCTGGCCGTCGCCGGCCTCGGCCTGGCGCTCGGCACCGCGGCGCCCGACACGGCCCTGGCCCAGGCCTCGGGCAAGTCCATGTCGGTGCCGCTCGCACCGAACGCACCCGAGACTTATGTCGTAAAGAAGGGCGACACCCTATGGGACATCGCCGGTGTGTTCCTCAAGTACCCCTGGTACTGGCCCGAGATCTGGTACGTCAACCCGCAGGTCGCGAACCCGCACTGGATCTACCCCGGTGACGTGCTGCGTCTCGTGTACGTGGATGGCAAGCCGCGCGTCACCGTGGAGACCGCGGGCGCCGTGCGCCTCTCTCCCGAGGTACGCACCGAGCCGCTGGCGCAGGCCATCCGGACCGTGCCGTACGACGTACTGATGAGCTTCGTGCGCCGGCCGAGCGTGCTCGACCGGAACCAGATCAGGAACGCGCCTTACATCGTCGGCTTCCGCGAGCGCCACATCGTGGGCGCCAGCGACAACGAACTCTATGCCACCGGCATGGGCAAGCCGCAGGTGGGCTCGATGCACGCCGTGATCCACCCCGGCCGCGAGCTGCGCGACCCGGACAACGGCGACCTGCTCGGCTACCAGGGAATCTACGCCGCCACGGTCGAGGTCATCGCGGACTCCGGCAAGGGGAACGAGGAGCTCGCGCACCTGGCGGTGCGACAGACCGGACGCGAGGTCCAGTCGGGCGACAAGGTCCTGCCGCCGCTGCCCGAGCACGGCGACGACTTCACCCTCAGCGTCCCGTCCAACACCAAGCTGGACGGCCAGGTCATCGCGATCGGCACGGACTACTCCGTGGGCGGCAAGTACTCGACGCTCGTGATCAACCGCGGCAAGCGCGACGGGCTGGCGCCGGGCAATGTCGTGGCGATCTTCGCGCGCGGCGTCGAGGTGGCCGACTACGGCGGCCGACAGAACTGGATGGCTCTCACGGCGAATTACGGCACCGTGAGGCTGCCGAACGAGCGCAGCGGCACGCTGCTCCTGTTCGACGTTCGCGACCGCCTGAGCTTCGGCATCGTCGTCGAGTCGATCGAGCCGATGCGGGTCGGCGACTTCATCAAGCATCCGGACTTCGGGCACGACGCGCAGGGAAACTCGAACTTCTTCCGCTGACCAGCCAATCGGCGCGAACACGCGCGATTCGAGGAGAGCCTGCCGGGAGGAATCCCGGTAGGCTCTTTCTCCATGGACGACCCGAAACCGTGGCTGACGCTGGCCCGCGCTTCGAGCCTGCACGCCGGGCACCTGCGCCGGCCCGAGGGCCCGCCCGTGCCGCCGCTCGCGCTGCTGCGCGAATCGCGCGCCAGCCTGTCGGCGCTCGGCCTGGGTGACGCGGCAGCCGATGCCATCCGCAATCCCGACACCGCCGGGATCGAGGGCGACGAGCGCTGGCTCGCGGGCCCCGGACGGCGTCTCGTCACCTGGGGCTCGCCCGAGTACCCCGCCCTGCTCGCCTCCATCGACGATCCACCGCTCGTGCTGTTCGTCGAAGGAGCAGCGGATACGCTGTCTCTACCCCAGCTCGCCATCGTCGGCAGTCGCAATCCGACGGCCATCGGACGTGACACGGCCACGCAATTTGCGCGGCACCTCGCGGAGGTGGGACTGACGATCACGAGCGGCCTGGCGCTCGGCATCGACGCCGCCGCGCATCGCGGCGCGCTCCAGGCGCGCGGGCGCACGGTGGCCGTCCTCGGCTGCGGCCTCGACCGGATCTATCCGCGCGAGAACACGGATCTCGCGCGCGAAGTGGCCGCAAGTGGCGCGCTCGTGTCGGACCTGCCGACCGGCGTGCCGCCGCTCAAGCAGCACTTCCCACGCCGCAACCGGATCATCAGCGGACTCTCGGTCGGCACGCTCGTCGTCGAGGCCGCACTGCAGAGCGGGTCGCTGATCACGGCGCGCCTCGCCGCCGAGCAAGGCCGCGAGGTCTTTGCGATCCCGGGCTCGATCCACAGCCCGCTCTCGCGCGGCTGTCACCGGCTCATCCGCCAGGGCGCGAAGCTCGTCGAGAGCGCGGATGACATATTCGCGGAGCTCGGCGCGCTGCTCGCGAGCCTCAGGCCCGCAATGCGCGCCGAAGCGACTGACGCACAAGAGGATTCCGGCCCGGCGTTGGACAAGGAGTACGAAATCCTGTTAGATGCGCTCGGCTTCGAACCGGCCGGCGTGGACGCTCTCGTCACGCGCACGGGGTTCAAGCCCGACGCGGTCGCATCGATGTTGCTCATCCTCGAGCTCGACGGGCGGATCGCACAGCAGCCCGGCGGGCTTTTCTGCCGGCGGCTGCCGGGGAAACAGGAATGAAGGAAGGCGTCCTCGACATCCTCATCTACCTCTTCGAGAACTATTTCGACGGCGAGTTGGACGAGGGTGACGAGCCCGATCGCGAGACGCTGAAGCAGGAGCTCGAGCACGCCGGATTTCCGTCCGGCGAGGTGGAGCGGGCGCTGTGCTGGCTCGAGGACCTCGCGGCGGACCCGTCGCGGTCCGGGCCGGCGCCGACGGCGCGCGCGATCCGGGTGTTCGACGCACTGGAGCAGGCGCGGCTCGACACCGACTGCCGCGGGTTCCTGGTGCACCTCGAGCAGGTCGGTATCCTCTCGCCGACGCAGCGCGAGCTCGTGATCGAGCGGCTCATGGCGCTCGAGGGCGACGAGATCGACATCGAGAAGCTCAAGTGGGTGGTGCTGATGGTGCTCTTCAGCCAGCCCGGGCAGGAAACGGCGTTCTCGCGCATGGAGGACCTGGTGTTCGATGAGCGTCCGGGCGCGGTCCACTGAGGCCGCGCGGCCGGTGGCCGAAACGGATGCCGCGGACCCCCGCGGCATGATCGTTTCTGGGGCTGAGGATTTTTCGCAGGGAAAATGAGCAGGAATCTCGTCATCGTCGAGTCGCCGGCCAAGGCGAAGACCATCAAGAAGTACCTCGGCAAGGACTTCGAGGTGATGGCTTCGTACGGCCACGTGCGCGACCTCGTGCCCAAGGAGGGCGCCGTCGATCCCTCCCGCCGCTTCGCCATGCGCTGGGAGCTGATCGACAAGAACAAGAAGCACGTCGACGCGATTGCGCGCGCCGTGAAGAAGGCGGACGCGCTCTACCTCTCGACCGACCCCGATCGCGAAGGAGAGGCGATCTCCTGGCATCTCTACGAGCTGCTGAAGGACGCCGGCGCACTCGATGGCAAGGCCGTGCACCGCAGCGTCTTCTACGAGATCACGCAGAACGCCGTGCAGGAAGCCATCGGCCACCCGCGCGAGATCGCCGAGGAGCTGGTGAAGGCTTACCTCGCGCGTCGCGCGCTCGACTACCTCGTCGGCTTCAATCTCTCGCCGCTGCTGTGGAAGAAGGCCGGCCTCTCGGGCGCCTCGGCCGGACGCGTGCAGAGTCCCGCGCTGCGCATGATCTGCGAGCGCGAGGAAGAGATCGCCGCGTTCAAGCCGCGCGAGTACTGGACCGTGGATGCGGAGGCCGAGAAGTCCTCCCAGGCATTCGGGGCACGGCTGACGGAGTTTGGCGGCGAGAAGGTCGAACAGTTCACGATCACGACGGCGGCGCGCGCGGAGGAAGTCCGGCGCACGCTCGAGCAGTCGGCGCGCGGCGAGCTCTCGGTCGCGGCCGTCGAGAAGAAGCAGCGCAAGCGCAATCCCTCGCCGCCGTTCACGACCTCCACGCTGCAGCAGGAAGCGTCGCGCAAGCTCGGATTCGGCGCACAGCGCACGATGCGCACGGCCCAGAGGCTGTACGAGGGCGTCGACTTCGGCGAAGGTCCGGTGGGCCTCATCACGTACATGCGTACCGACTCGGTCAGCCTCGGGATCGAGGCCGTGCGCGAGATCCGCGGCGTGATCAGCCGCCTGTACGGTGCCGACGCGGTCCCCGCTTCGCCGCGCATGTACCGCACTAAGTCGAAGAACGCGCAGGAAGCGCACGAGGCGATCCGGCCAACGTCCGCCGCGCGAACGCCTGAGCAACTGGCGGGCAAGCTCGATGCCGACCAGCACAAGCTCTACACGCTCATCTGGCGACGCGCGGTGGCGAGCCAGATGGAGGCGGCGGTCTTCGACACGGTTGCGGTGGACATGTCCGCCGGCCCGGGCCACACGCTGCGCGCCAACGGCTCGACGCTCGTCTCGCCCGGCTTCCTCGCGGTGTACCGCGAGAGCTTCGACGACGTCACGCTCGACGACGAGGACGACCGCCGGCTGCCACCGCTCGAAGTCGGGGACAAGGTGAAGCTGCTCGCGGTCAAGCCCGAGCAGCACTTCACCGAGCCGCCGCCGCGTTATTCGGAGGCGAGCCTCGTGAAGGCGCTCGAGGAGTACGGCATCGGCCGGCCGTCGACGTACGCGAGCATCATCCAGACGCTGCTCTACAAGAAGTACTGCGATCTCGTGAACCGGCGCTTCGTGCCGACCGACCTCGGCAAGATCGTCAACCGCTTCCTCACCGGGAATTTCGAGCGGTACGTCGACTTCAATTTCACCGCCGGGATGGAGGACGAGCTCGACAACATCTCGCGCGGCGAAGAGGACTGGGTCCCGGTGCTCGATCGCTTCTGGGGCGGGCTCAAGAAGCAGATCGAGGACGTCGAGGAAAACGTCACGCGCTCCGACGTCGCGATGGCGCGCGAAATCGGCGTGGACCCCGTGTCCGGGCGCCCGGTGAGCGTGCGTTACGGCAAGTACGGCGCCTTTGCCCAGATCGGCACTCGCGACGACGTCGAGAAGCCGAAGTTCGCGAGCCTGCGGCCCGGACAGCACATGGACGACCTCACGCTTGCCGATGCGCTGGAGCTCTTCAAGCTGCCGCGCACGCTGGGCAAGTGGGAGGACGGTTACCCAATCAAGGTGGCCATCGGCCGCTTCGGACCGTACGTGCAGTACGGCGCAAAGAAGTACGTGTCGCTCAAGAAGGAGGACGACCCGTACACGATCACGGAAGAGCGGGCCCGGCAGCTGATCCAGGAGAAGATCGCGATCGAGGCGGCGCGGATCATCCGCGAGTTCCCGGAGGCCGGCATACAGGTGCTGAATGGACGCTTCGGCCCGTACATCACGGACGGGAAGAAGAACGGGAAGATACCGAAGGATCGCGATCCGAGATCGCTGACGCTCGAAGAGTGCCAGTCGCTGATCGCCGCGGCGCCGGAGCGGAAGGGACGGTGGGGGAAGAGGGCTGCGACGGCGAAGACCGCCACGGAGAAGACCGCTGCGGGCGAGGCTGGTGCGGCCGTAGAGAAGCCGGCGCGGAAAAAGGCTGCGCCGAAGAAGAAGAGTGCTGCCAGGAAGAAGGCGGCGGCCGGCAAGAAAGCCTGAGGCGGTCGGTCTGGCGGCGCGGCGCTGTGCAGCGCCCTATCGTCGGGCCTTTTCGCACTTCACCAACCGGACCTCGAGCCTGTACCCGAGGGCGCTGGCGTATCTCTGCAGGGTAGCGATCGACGGCGAGTGCTTGCGTGCACCGGACTCGAGCCTGGCGATCGCTGACTGAGTCGTGCCTGTACGTGCCGCGACCTGTGCCTGAGTCAGGCCCGACGCTGCCCGGGCCTTTAGGATCTCGTCGAGGAATTGGAACTCCTCGTCCAACTCGGCATATGCGCGTCGGACACCCGGGCGAGCCAGCGCCTTGGTCGCGAACTTCTTGAGCGAGTTAGTCATCCTGGAGTTCCGTCATGCGTCGTCGTGCCGTTTCGATCTCGCGCGCGGGCGTCTTCTGCGACTTCTTGATGAACCCATGGAGCATCACGATTCCGCGCTCCTGATCCATGGAATAGAACACTCGCGCGATTCCTTCTCCGGACCTGAGCCGCAACTCGAAGAGTCCTCTGCCCATCGGTCGAGTGTGAGGCATGCCCAGATCCGGGCCGAACACTTCCATTCGTTCCGAGTATTTGAGGAACCGCGCCAGCAACCCGTCCGGGAGGGCGAGGATTTCCTCCTCCACGCGTTCACTGAAAAATCGAACCTGCCAGACGAACGGCATCGTATCTCATATCCGCTATGTACGTCATCCCGCGCAAGCGCCTGCGCGGCGCAGCGGGCAGAATCGGGACTGACGGACCCCGAGACAACTTGCTTTTCGTGCTGGAGTGTCGACGAATTGGGATTGTGGCCGCCGCCGTGGATCAGGCTGGATGACGGCGAGGTCCGTCGGTCAGGTCTTGTCGCGCGATTCGATATTCGAGAGACGCAGCAACTGCTCCGACCGCATCACGCTGAGAATAAAGACGCACTTGCCATCGTAGCGATACAGAACGCGGCAGGGCGGCTCGACAATCTGGCGGTACCGGGAGCGCTCCAGTTCTGCCGGACGGCTGCCGCTTTCAGGGTGAGACTCGAGCTGTTCGACGTGGGTGAACACGCGCTTCACCAAGGCCGCGGCAGCGGCCGGGTTCTCCAGCGCGATGTAGTCTGCGATGGAATCGAGGTCCGAGAGAGCGGGTTCGGTCCAGATCACTTCAGCCATCGGGCCATGCGGGTCTTCGCCTGGGCGTGCGATACGACCCGGCCTTCTGCGACCGCCATTTCGCCGCGCGCAATGCCCTCCAGCAGCGCCATGCGTTTCTGCTGGAGCTCGTAGGTCTCGACGTCGACAAGGTAGGCACTGGGAAGGCCGTGCTGGGTGATCAGAATCGGCTTCCGGTTCCGCTCGAGGTCCGCGAGGAGTTCCGTGGCTTTTCGCTTGAGCGTGGTCACGATTTCAGTACGCATGAAGTGATACTAGAGTGGCACTTCGGGCGGCGCAAGGCCGCGCGGACTGGCCGAATCCATGCTGGACCGGGCTCCGGCGCGCCGCCATGCCGATTTCCTGCGGATTCATGGAGAAATCGGCGTTATCCTCGCGCGCCACGAAACACGAGCCACCTTCGCCATGAATTCATCCGCAGCGTCGACAAGTGCCGTCATTGCCTGCCTGCGCTCGTTGCACGACTCGATCACCGATGCGCTCGAGCGGGCGGACGGCGGCGAGAAATTCCGTCGCGACACCTGGCAGCGTCCGGAAGGCGGCGGCGGCGAGAGCCGCGTGTTGCGCGATGGCGAAGTCTTCGAGCAGGCCGGCATCAACTTTTCTCACGTCATGGGCGGCAAGCTGCCGGCGTCGGCGACGGCGCAGAGGCCGGAACTTGCTGGTGCGAGCTTCGAGGCGACCGGCGTGTCGCTCGTGATCCATCCGCGGAATCCCTACGTGCCGACGTCGCACGCCAACGTGCGTTACTTCGTCGCGATGAAGGACGGCGAACCCGCGGCGTGGTGGTTCGGCGGCGGTTTCGATCTCACGCCCTACTACCCGTTCGAGGAGGATGTGCTGCATTGGCATCGCGCCGCGAAGGCGGCGTGCGATCCATTCGGGCCGGACGTGTACGCGAAGTACAAGGACTGGTGCGATCGTTACTTCTATCTAAAGCACCGCAACGAGACGCGCGGGGTGGGCGGGCTCTTCTTCGATGATCTCAACGAGTGGGGCTTCGAGAAGTGCTTTGCGTTCATGC
>JBBIVG010000162.1:0-7526 GCA_037439865.1 Nevskiaceae bacterium | reverse complement strand
CGCGGGGCGCACAACCAGCGCTCGCACATCACGATCAAGGCGCGGGTCCGCGACCATGTCTGGCTCGAGGAGCTGATCGACATCTCCGAGCGGGAAGCCTCGAGCGAGCTCTACGGCATCCTGAAGCGCCCCGACGAGAAGCACGTCACCGAGCGCGCCTACGACAACCCGAAGTTCGTCGAGGACATCGTCCGCGACGTGGCGGTGCGCCTGAACGCCGAGCCGCGCGTGCTGGCCTACGTCGTGGAGGCCGAGAACTTCGAGTCCATCCACAACCACTCGGCGTACGCGCTGATCGAGAAGGACAAGGGAATCGGCTAGCGGCTAGCCACCGTCCGCTTTCTTCTTCCCCCGCTGCAGCCGTCCGATCAGCTCGCGCAGGAACACCTTGTGGAAGCGCAACTGGCAGGAGATCGAAGCCTGCTCGAGCAGCGTTGCCGTGACCTTCAGCAGCGTCAGGGGACCTTCGGCCTCGATGACCGTGTCGCGCCTTGAACCCTCCGCGAAGGCCGCTTCACCGAAGCAGCCGCCGTTCTCGATCCGGCCCACAACCTCGCCCCCGCGACCGACGCGGACGCGCCCCGAGACGACCACGTAGAAGCGGTCGTCCGTGTCGCCGGGACGCAGCACGGCCTCGCCGGGCTGGCACTCCATCCAGCAGCCCGCCTTCATGACCTCGCGGATCTCGGCGTGGGAGAAGTCGTGGAAGAACCTGAGCCGACGCAGCACGGCGAAGCGCTCCTCGTCGTCCATGTCGGACTGCGAAGACCGCAGCTGCTGGTGTACGCGCGTCAGGTCGGCGGCGAACTCGGCGCCGTTGCGGTAGCGCTTGCCGGGCTCCTTCTCGAGCGCGCGGTGCACGACCGTCTCGAGTTCCTCGGGGATTTCGGGGCGCACCTGCCGCAGCGGCTCGGGCGTGGCCTGCACGACCTGGCGCAGCAGCTTGCCGAGCGCGCCGGCGCGGAACGGCCGGTGGCCGCAGAGCATCTCGTACATGACCGCGCCGAGCGAATAGATGTCGGAGCGGGAGTCGAGATCGTGGCCCTGGACCTGCTCGGGCGACATGTATGCGGGACTGCCGGCGACGCCCTCGAGGCGGGAGATGTCCGAATCGGAGACGAGCGCGATGCCGAAGTCGACGATACGCACGTCGCCGTCCTGCGTGAGCAGGATGTTCGACGGCTTGATGTCCCGGTGCACCACGCCGCGGGAGTGCGCGTAGTGCAGCGCCTTCGCGCACTTGTAGACGATGTTCACGACCTGGTCGATGGGCAGCAGGCTGCCCGGTCGGCAATAGGCCGACAGCGTGCGCGCGCCGTGAACGTGCTCCGTGACGACGTAGCGCCGCCCGTCCTCTTCGCCCGCGTCGTAGATCGGGACGATGTTCGGGTGCTGCAGCTTGCCCACCATGTGGGCCTCGCCGAGGAACATGCGCCGCGCGTTGCGCGACTCTGCGTCGTCGGTGTTGGTCGCGTGATAGAACTTGATCGCGACGTCGCGCCCGTAGAAGGGATCGTGCGACAGGTACACGGTACCGGTGCTGCCCCGACCCACTTCGTGAATGACGTAGTACTTGCCGATCCGCTCCGGCGCCAGGGCGGGCGGAGTGAGCATCGGTTCGGTCTGGGTCTCTGCGAGCGCGTTCTGCTGGGTCACGGGACGTGGCGGACGGGCAAGGTTCGGACTCCGGCCGGAATTCGGCTCGTTGCCCGGCGGAGCATAGGGCCCCGGCGTCCACCCGTTCCGTGACCGACCTCGCGGATCCCCGGCTCCACCGGTCAACCGGACCCCGGGAGCGTCAGGCGAAGTGATCGAATCCCCCGCCGTCGACGACCACCTCCACGCCGGCGCGCAGGCACTGCACGCCGCGGCCGCCCCGGATCTCCCCGACCCGAGTCAGTTCGACCGACGCACCGAGCGCGGACACGAGTCGCGGGGCCTCGTCGGGCGCGATCGTGAAGAGCAACTCGTAGTCGTCGCCGCCGTCGAGCACGAACGACTCGCACCGGGCGCGCGGGAAACGCGACGCAAGCCGCGACGAGACGGGCAGCGCATCGAGGTCGACACGGGCGCCGACTCCGCTGGCGGCACAGAGCTTGCGCAGGTCCCCGAGCAGGCCGTCCGAGACGTCCATCGCGGCGCTCGCGCGACCGCGCAGCGTTCGGCCCAACTCGAGGCGCGGCGTCGCGCACAGGTGTCGCCGCACCAGCGGATCGTCGGATGCGAACGTCGCCGCGCCGCTGCTCAGCAGTTCGAGCCCGGCCGCGGACTCGCCCGGCCACCCCGAGACGAAGACCAGGTCGCCCGGTCTCGCTCCACTGCGCTTGAGTGCGCTGCCCGCATCGACGAAACCGAGCACTTCGATGGTGACGACCAGTGGACCGCGCACCGTGTCGCCCCCGACGAGGTCCACGCCGTGCGTCCCGGCCAGCGCGTACAGCCCGTACGCGAACTCCTCCAGCCAGGCCTCGTTCGCCTCGGGCAGCGACAGCGAAAGCAGCGCCCACGCTGGTTCCGCGCCCATCGCTGCGAGATCGCTCAGGTTCACGGCGAGCGCCTGGTGCCCGATCGAACGCGCCGGCGCTCCGGGCAGGAAGTGCCGGCCCTCGACGAGCGTATCGGTTGCCGCGACCAGCGCCTGGCCCGCCGGGACATCGAGCAGCGCCGCGTCGTCGCCGACGCCGAGCAGCACGTCACGGCGCCGGCACGGGCGGGAAAAATAGCGGGCGATCAGGTCGAATTCGCCGAGCGACACGGCGGCGCTGCAGGCTCAGGCTCGCTCGCGAGCCGCCGCGGCCTGCTCGGCCGCACGCAGCGTCCTCGCCGCGCGGTCCAGCACGGCGTTCACGAACTTGTGGCCGTCGGTCGCCCCGAATCGCTTTGCGAGCTCGACGCCCTCGTTGATCACGACCCGGTACGGCACCTCGAGCTCGGCACGGAGCTCGTACAGCCCGATGAGCAGGATGGCGTGCTCGATCGGGTCGAGCTGGGCGACCGGCCGGTCGAGCAGGGTACCGAGCTCGGCGTCGAGCGACTCCGCCGAGCCCGCGACCCCCTGCAGGATCGCGGCGAAGTACTCCGCGTCCGCGTCCGCGAACCCGTCGTCCTGCGCGTACTGGTTGCGCAACTCGGCTACCGTCTGCCCGGTGAGCTGCCACTGGTAGAGCGCCTGCATCGCGAACTTGCGGGCGACGCTCCGCGCCCGCCCGGCGCGATCGGTCCGTCGGGCCATTGTCAGACGTCAAGCCGCCTGAGCAGGTTGGCGAGTTCGAGCGCGCAGAGCGCCGCATCCGCGCCCTTGTTGCCGGCCTTGGTGCCCGCACGCTCGACCGCCTGCTCGATGGTCTCCGTCGTGAGCACGCCGAACGCGACCGGCACGCCGGTCTCCTCGGAGGCCCTCGCCAGACCGGCGGCACACTGCCCCGCCACGTAGTCGAAATGCGGGGTCGCGCCGCGGATGACCGCGCCCAGTGCGACGATCGCGTCGTAGCGCTTGCTCGCCGCGACGCGCCGCACGACGAACGGCAGGTCGAAGGCGCCGGGGAC
The DNA here is from genome assembly GCA_037439865.1 of Nevskiaceae bacterium. GTDB lineage: Bacteria > Pseudomonadota > Gammaproteobacteria > Steroidobacterales > Steroidobacteraceae > RPQJ01. The sequence goes on along the minus strand of JBBIVG010000162.1, from coordinate 3,980 downwards.
GCGGATCAGCTCGACCTGCTTCTCGCCTGCCCCGTGGCGCAGCAGCGTGTCGACCGCCCCGCGGATGAGAGAGTCCACGATCATGTCGTTGAAGCGCGACGCCACGATCGCGAAACGCAGGTCCCGCGCGACGAGGTCGCCGTTGATTGTCCGGATGTTGTCCATGTCGTTTCCTCAGCCGCCTGCGTCGACGTAGCCGGCCACTTCGAGGCCGAAGGCCGACAGGCCGTGCATCTGCTTGGGGGCGCTCAGCACGCGCATGTGCGTGATGCCGAGGTCCCGGAGAATCTGCGCACCGATGCCATACGTGCGCAGCACGTGCGCACCCGAAGTGCGTGGATTCGCCACGAACCGGTTGCCCGACCGCACGGCCTCGGCGATCTCGAGGGGGCTCTCGTGCGGACGCAGCAGCACGACCACGCCGGCCCCCTCCTTCGTAATCCGCTGCATGGCGCTGCGAAGCGACCAGCTGTGGCCCGGTTCGTGGGCGCCGACCACGTCACGCACGGTGTCATTGAGGTGCACGCGCACCAGCGGCGCCGAGGTGCCGTCCAGCGTCCCGTAAACTAGCGCGAGGTGGACCGTGCCGTTGACGTGGTCCTCGTAGCAATAGAGACGGAACGGGCCGAAGTCGGTCGCGATCTCGCGCTCGGCGATGCGCTCGACGGAGCGCTCCTTCTCGAGGCGGTAACGGATCAGGTCGGCGATGGTGCCGAGCTTGAGCCCGTGCTGGCGGGCGAACTCCTCGAGCTGAGGGCGCCGCGCCATCGTACCGTCCTCGTTGAGGATCTCGACGATGACGGCCGCGGGCTCGAGCCCCGCGAGTCGCACGAGGTCGCAACCCGCCTCGGTGTGACCCGCACGGGTCAGCACTCCGCCCGGCTGGGCCATCAGCGGGAAGATGTGCCCCGGCTGGCGCAGGTGCTCGGGCCGCGCATCGGGCGCGACGGCCGTGCGGATCGTGTGCGCCCGGTCATAGGCCGAGATTCCGGTCGTGACGCCCTCCGCCGCCTCGATCGACACCGTGAAATTCGTCGTCTGGTCGAGGTCGGTCTCGCTCACCATGAGGGGCAGCCGCAACTGGCGGCACCGGTCGCGCGTGAGCGTCAGGCAGATGAGGCCGCGACCGTAGCGGGCCATGAAGTTCACGTCCTCGGGACGGACCTTCGAGGCCGCCATGATCAGGTCGCCCTCGTTCTCACGATCCTCGTCATCCATCAGGACCACCATGCGTCCGCTGCGGATGTCCTCGAGAATCTCGTCTATGGAACTTAGTGATCCCATGCAGAATGCATCACAAGCTGTTGTTTTTGAATGACATGATAGCCGGCCGACAATGGTCACGCCGGGTGCAGGCCGCCAAGTGTATCAGGCGGCCGTGGGCGCGGTCGGCGCGCTAGCGACCCGCCTCGAGCATCCTCTCGAGGTATCGGGCGATGATGTCCACCTCGAGGTTCACGCGGCTCCCCGGCCGACAGTCGCCAAGTGTCGTGAGTTCGAGCGTGTGCGGGACGAGGTTGACGTCGAAGCGGCGTCCCGAGACGCCGTTTACCGTGAGGCTGACACCGTCCACGCAGATCGATCCTTTGCGGGCGACATAGCGGGCGAGTTCCTGCGGCACCTCGAACTCGACCCGGACGGACCGGGCGTCGCCGTGCCGCGAGACGACCTGCCCGACCCCGTCGACGTGGCCGGTGACGTAGTGGCCGCCCAGGGCCTGGCCGGCCTGCAGCGCGTTCTCGATGTTGACCCGGGTACCCGCCACGGCCTCACCAAGGGTCGTGAGCGACAGGGTCTCGCGCGAGACGTCGGCGGCAAACGCATTGCCGTCGAATTGCGTCGCGGTCAGGCAGGCGCCACTCACCGCAATGCTACCCCCGACCTGCACGTCGGCCAGGGGCACCGGTCCCGCCTCGATCCAGATCGTGACATCCCCGCCCCTGGGCTCGACGGCGCGGATGCGGCCGATCCCCTGCACGATTCCCGTGAACATCACGCACCTCCTTGCCTGGCCGGACGCAGCGTCAGCCGCAGGTCCTCACCGATGCGCTCCACATCGTGCCAGGCGAATTCGCACCGGTCGCACATGCGCTCGAGCGCCGGCAGGTGAAACAAGCCTCGCGCCGCGTGTCCCAGGACCACGGGAGCCATGTAAACGACGAGTTCGTCCACGAGCCCCGCCTGCATGAAGGCGCCCGCGAGCGTCGGGCCGGCCTCGACCAGCACCTCGTTGCACTCGAGCGCGGCCAGACGCTCGAGCACCGCCTGCAGGTCGAGGCTCCCGCCGACTTGCGCGACGTTCTCTACGCGGGCACCCGCCTCGCGCAGAGCCTCTGCCTGCGGCACATCCGCGTCGCGCGTGAAGATCAGGGTCGATCCCGCGAACGACAGTACCTGGGCAGTGGGCGACGTCCGCAGTTCCGTGTCGAGTACCACCCGGAGCGGCCGCCGACCCCGCATCTCGAAACCGGGATCGCGCACCGTGAGCATCGGGTCGTCCGCGATGACCGTACCGCTGCCGGTGACGATCGCCGACGCCCGCGCCCGAAGTCGCTGCACGTCCGCTCGCGACTTCTCGCCCGTGATCCACTTGCTCGTGCCGTTCGCCAGCGCGGTCCGCCCGTCGAGGCTCGCGCCGAGCTTGAGCGTGACCCAGGGCCTGCCGCGCTGCATGCGGCACACGAAGCCGCGGTTGATCTCGGCCGCCTCCTCGCTCATGAGGCCCACGGACGTCGCGATCCCGGCCTGGACGAGCCGCAGCATGCCGGAACCGTCGACTCTCGGATTCGGATCGCGCATCGCGATGACGACACGACCGACCCGCGCCTCGATGAGTGCGTCCACGCAGGGCGGCGTGCGGCCGTGGTGCGCGCAGGGCTCGAGCGTGACATACGCGGTCGCGCCCGCCGCGGCTGCGCCGGCGTCGCGGAGCGCGAAGACCTCCGCATGCGGCTTCCCGGCGAGTTCGTGGAACCCCTCGCCCAACACCTGGCCCCAGCGAACGAGCACGCAGCCGACGGCCGGGTTCGGCGGCGTCGAGTAAAGGCCGCGCCGCGCGAGCCCGAGCGCGCGCTGCATGAACTTGCGGTCTTCATCGGAAAACACGGCTACTTGCGCTCGTCGTCCGCAGCCTGGGACCACAACCCGAGCTGCAGGTCCTCGACCGAGCGCGGACGCCGGTGCTGCAGCCGCTCGATTTCCTCGCGGAAGGCATCCACGTCCTGGAAACTCCGGTACACCGACGCGAAGCGCACGTAGGCCACCTCGTCCAGCCGGTGCAGTTCATCCATCACCAGCTCGCCGATGAGCCGGGACGGCACTTCGCGCTCGCCGAGCGTGCGCAACTTGTGGCAAACGTGGTTCACGGCGGCGTCCACGGCCTCGCTCGACACTGGCCGCTTCTCGAGCGCCTTCAGCATCCCCGAGCGCAGCTTCGACTCGTCGAAGGGCTCGCGGGTGTCGTCGGTCTTCACGACGCGCGGCATGACGAGCTCGGCCGATTCGAAGGTCGTGAACCGCTCGCCGCACTTCAGGCACTCGCGCCGCCGACGGACCTGCTGGCCCTCGGCCGCAAGGCGCGAGTCGATGACCTTCGTCTCCTCGTGGGCGCAGAACGGGCAGTACATCGCGTGCCGTCGGCCTGGGCCTCAGCCGTAGACCGGGAAGCGCCGGCAGATCTCGAGCGCCGACTGCCGGGTGCGGGCGATCACCGCCTCGTTCGTGACGTCGTCGAGCACGTCCGCGATCCAGCCCGCGAGCTGCGTGACTTCCGCTTCGTTGAAGCCGCGGGTGGTCACGGCCGGCGTCCCGATGCGCAGTCCGCTCGTGACAAACGGGGAACGCGGGTCGTTCGGCACCGTGTTCTTGTTGACGGTGATGTGCGCCTTGTCGAGCGTCTCCTCGGCGAGCTTGCCGGTGAGCTCGCTGCCACGGAGGTCGACCAGCATGAGGTGGTTGTCGGTGCCGCCGGAGCAAAGTCG